>CAJOKY010000042.1 GCA_905235425.1 uncultured Selenomonadaceae bacterium | reverse complement strand
GGGAACAGTACTGACTACTGACTACTCACTACTCACTACTTACTATTCACTAACCCCAATATTAAATCTGAAATTTCCGCCGCCGCATTCGGTCTGCCGAGTGATAAACTTGCCGCCGCCATATTTTTTAATTCAGCAGGATTTTTTAAAATCTCGTCAATCTGCGCGGATAAAATTTCCGACGTTAAATCTTTGTTCAAAATCATTTTCGCCGCACCGACTTTTACTAATTCTTGCGCATTAAATTCTTGGTGATTTTCAGCCGCGTATGGATACGGAATTAAAATTGCCGGTACGCCGCGCGCAGTAAGTTCAGCAATTCCCGTAGCACCTGCGCGGAAAATTGCCAGATCCGCCATTGCCATAGCCTGCGGCATATTGTAAAGGTATGGCACAACCTTTATATGTTGAACCGCGTCCAAATTTAAACCGCCTGCAGTTAATTTTTCCACGACGGATTGATATTCTCCTTTGCCCGTGACGTGAAGAAATTGCGCAGTTGGATTTTTCGCCGCCTTTAAAAGTACGTCGATCATGGCGTTATTGATACTGCGAGCGCCGCGACTGCCGCCGGAAATTAAGACGACAGGTTTTTCAGCCGTGAAGTTAAACTCTTTCAAGCCGTCTTCACGCTTCGCCGTCAAAACTTCTGCGCGAATGGGATTGCCGGTATAAACGGTTTTGGCGGCAGGAAATTTTTTCATGGCAAGCTTTGAACCTGCGGCAATTTTCGTGACAAACTTTGACAAAATTGTATTGGTAATTCCGGCAACGGCGTTTTGCTCTTGAATCAGCGTAGGAAATTTTTTCAGACTCGCGGCAAGCAGTATTGAACCGCAGACGTAGCCGCCTGTGCCTACAACAACGTCCGGCTTAAAATCGTTGATAATGTCACCTGCGCGTTTAATGCCTAAAATCGCGTCCGCCGCACGTTTGAAATTTTCAAGAGTAAAATGACGCTCAAAGCCGCCCTCCAACTTCATGGCAGTGAAATTTATTCCGGTCTTCGGTACAATATCGGATTCCATGCCTTTTTCTGTACCGACGTATAAAAATTTTGTATCGGGAAGTTTTCTTTTAATAGTATCAATCAAAGTCAGCGCGGGGTAAATGTGACCGCCGGTACCGCCGCCTGAAAAAATTATTCGCATAAATGTAAATTAGCTTTTAGCCATTAGCTATTAGCTATTAGCGATTAATTAAAAGCTAAGAGCTAACCGCTAAAGGCTAAAGGCTAACCGCTAACAGCTAAAGGCTAACCGCTACCTCCTTACTTAAACAAATTTGAAAACTTATTGATAAGCTCGTCTTTGTGCGGCAAAATCTCAAGATAATTAATTTTAATGCCGTGAGCAAATGCCTGCTCGGGTCTCGGCAAATTATATTTTTCCGGCATCTCAACATCTTTACGTACCGGCACCGTACCGGCATTTGCTACCTTTTGCTGAGCTTCCTGCGTTATGACGTAGTCAACAAATTTTTTCGCCGCGTCAACGTGATCCGCGCCTTTCAAAATAGCAACGGGACTGGGTACGACAATATTTTCCGGCGGGTAAACCATTTTCAACGGCGCGCCTTTATCAATTTTGCCTGCGGTTATGTAATCAACGCCGAGACAAGCGCTTAAAGTGCCCTCCGCCGTATCGTCGATAACACGTCCTGAACCTTTACTTTTAACCGCGCCGTTATCGTGCAAGCGAATGAAATAATCCCAACCGAATTGTTTTTCCAAAAGTGCAACGCTCATATAAGCCGTGCCGGAAAGTGCGGGGTCTGCAATGCCGAAGGCGCCTTTGTATTCGGGATTGGTGACAATTTCTTCCCAACTTTTAGGCGACGTTGAAATTTTATCGGTATTTATGACAATGCCCAATGTACCAAGCCGCGCAGCAGTGAAAGAGCCGTCGTAATCGTCGAAGGGATTTAAAATTTCGTCAAAACCTGCGGGCTGATATTTTTCAAGCATGCCGTCATTTCGCATTTGATAAAAATCCGGCACTTCACTTGTCCAAATTATGTCAGCCATCATATGACCGCTTTCCTTTTCGGCGTAAAGCTTGGCCATAATTTTTCCCGCGCCTGCAGATTGGTAATCAACATCAATGTCGGGATATTTCGCCTTAAATCCTTCGACTATGCCGCCGATAAGAGCTTCTTTCATTGAAGTGTAGATCACCAATTTGTTGCTTGCGACTTTGCCGTTATTTGGCTTTTCGTCCGAACCGCAACCGCTCATTGTAACGGCGCAAATAAGCAGACTCAATGTCAGCAACAGTCCCGTCAATCTTTTAAACATAAAACTCCCCTCCCGCGATTATGTCACTTGATTAGCGATTTTACAGAAAAGAAATTTCTATGTCAAGTTTAACTTAAACCGCGAGATAACGGCAAAATTTTCTTGAAAATACAATATCGTTAATATATAATTAAATTTAATTTTTCACAGAGGAGGAGTACTAGTTGGATAGGTCGCCGATTGAAGATAATGAACTATACTCGAACAAAAAAAGCAAATCCATATCCGCAATACTTTTATTTCCGGTCGCAATAGTCATTCTTTGTTCTATGGCATATATGAATTTTTTCGACGTGTTCAAAGCTCCGCCTAAAGTTGAAATTCAAGCGCAAAATAATTTTGATAAAACTTTGCACGTTGTGACAGACATTGACTACGAGCCTTATTCATATATCGACGAAAACGGCAATTATCAAGGTCTCGATGTGGAAATGATGAATGAAATCGCCAATCGCATGCATATGAATTTGGATTTAAAGCTGAAAGATTGGATTATTGCCAACAAAATGTTTGAAGACGGTGACGCAGATATTATTATGAATGTGGAGTCCGATTTAATAGGCAACGATTCAAAATTTATCGCGTCCCTTCCTACCACAGAAAAGCAGTACGTGGTTTACGGCAAAAGCAGTATTTCTACTGTCGCGGAACTTTACGGCAGGCGCGTTGCAGCTCTTCATAAAATGTCCGGTCTCGGTCTTGATGACGAAATAACTTATATTAGTTCCTACCAAAGAATTTTTGAAGAGTTGAAAAAAGGCGAATATGAATTTGCAATATGTCCTATACAAGTCGGGCAAACTCTTTTGGAAAGAAACGGTATAGATGACGTTTTCCCCAGCTACGCCGTCCAACACGTTTATGGAGTTTTGGCAATGCACCCTCAAGATACTATGCTCCGCGTAAAAGTAAACGCCGCGCTGATTCAAATGCAACAGGAAGGACGTTTGGCGGAGCTTGATAGAAAGTGGATTACTCAGCGCTACGAAAATATGACGCTTGTTGAAATGATTGAAAATCGTCCTTGGATTGTAGCCGCAAATGCCGCCGCCTTCTGCATTTTAATGATGCTTATCACATATATTTTCCTGCAAAATCGCAATTCAAAAATTCAGCGTTCGTATACAAGACGCTTGCAGGAAAATTTGGAAACGATTAACAATCAGCAGGAGGAGCTTAAAAAGCAACAGGTTGAACTTATTGCCGCCAAAAATCGCGCAGAGGAAAGCAGTAAAGCCAAGTCGCAGTTTTTATCCAACATGAGCCATGATATTCGTACGCCTATGAATGCGATTGTAGGCTACGTGAATTTGGCGCAAAGAAAAAATACAACGCTTGATGAAGTGCACGATTTTCTGAAAAAAATTGAAAGTTCCAGTCAACACCTTTTGGCACTGATAAATGACGTGTTGGAGATGAGCCGCATTGAAAGCGGTAAAATGGAACTTGAATTGATTGACACGAATTTAAAAAATACTCTTGACGAAGTGCGCGATATGTTCGCAACGCAAATGCAGGGCAAAGACATTAATTTTGTCGTTGACACTTCCGGCGTTAAAAATTCCTACGTGCTTTGCGATAAAAACAGATTGAATCGCGTGCTTTTAAATCTCCTTAGCAATGCCTATAAATTCACGCCGAAAGGAGGAAAAATTACTGTAACTTTGACGCAACTTAATGAAGTGCCTAAAGATAAGCCGATTGATGAAAACAGCGTCGGTGAATATGAACTGCGCGTAAAGGACAGCGGTATTGGTATGACGCCGGAATTTGCCGCGAAAGTTTTTGAGGCATTTGAACGTGAAAAAACTTCCACTGTCAGCGGCATACAAGGTACCGGCTTGGGAATGGCGATTACAAAGAGTATTGTCGACTTAATGGGTGGAGATATTAAAGTCATAACCGCGCCGAATAAAGGTACAGAATTTGTTATAAGCGTGAATTTTAAAATTACAGAAACGCCGATTGAAGAAACTGCCGAAGAGCAGGACGAAAGTCAAGAGTATGACTTTGAAGGTATGCGCCTGCTTTTGGTTGATGATCTTGAGGTTAATCGAGAAATAGCCGTGATGATTTTGGAAATGGCGGGCTTTGTCGTGGACACTGCAGAAAACGGTAAAGACGCATTTGAAAAAGTTGCGGCGTCGAAGGCAGGATATTACGAGGCGGTTTTAATGGATATTCAAATGCCGGTAATGAACGGCTACGAGGCGTCGCGAGCTATTCGTAACCTTGATGACAAGGAGCTTGCCGCAGTTCCGATAATCGCGATGACTGCCAACGCTTTCAGTGAAGACGTGCAGGCGGCTAAGGATGCCGGTATGAATGATCATATTGCAAAACCTATTGATGTTCCAAGTATGATGAAAACTTTGAAAAAAATTTTTAGTTAGCCGGTAGCTGTTCCCTAATCCCTATTAAGAAGGTGTATGTTTTGGATAAAATAAATTTTGTTGAAAATGAGCCGGAAAAAGAAATTCCCGTCTTTAATATTGAAAAATTAACGCAGAGAATGCCGGGCGGATTTTTTATTTATCGTGCTACAGGTGATGAAAAACTTTTATATGCAAATGACGTACTGTTTGATATTTTCGGCTGTAAAAATTTAGACGAGTTCAAAGAATTGACCGGCTTTTCTTTTCGCGGCATGGTTCACCCCGACGATTTAGACGCTGTAGAAGGATCCATTACCGAACAAATTGCAAAAGACGATCGCAATATTGACTATGTCGAATACAGAATTATACGCAAGGACGGCTCAGTAAGATGGCTTGACGATTACGGGCGATATGTCCACAGCCAAACTTACGGAGAAGTTTTTTACGTTTTTGTTCGTGACATTACCGCGCAGCATGACGCAAGGGAAGAAAATATCAGACGCGCAAAAGTCATTGAGGGATTAAGTCGCGGTTTTGATTCAATCTACCTTCTCAATCTTGATAAAGGCACAATGCGCCCCTACAAGATGAAAAAAGATTATTTCAAGGAGATTGTACATGACTTAAATTTGACAGGTGACGCTGTACGTTGGACAGACGTTTTAAACGAATACGCTCAGCGTTATGTTGTCGAAAAAGATAGGAATTTTTATCTCAAAGAAATTTCCGTCGAACACATTGAAAAGCGTATTAAAGTTGATGATTCGTATACTTTCCATTATCGCTTTTCCGACAAAGAAGGCTCTTTAATTCATATGGAAGTTTCAATTGTCAAGGTTAAAGACGAGACTTTACAGCGCCACGTTATTATGAGTTATCGCGATATCACTGAACATATTGTCGGCGTGCGAAAAGAGTTGACGGAAAAATTAAATATGGAAATGGCGCTGGAACGTGAAAGGCACGCGAATGAAGTCAAGGCGTCGTTTCTTTTCAGTATATCCCACGATATTCGCACGCCTATGAATGCGATAATGGGATTTACCGCGCTTGCACAACGGCATATTAATGAGGCGAAAGTTTTGAAAAGTTATCTTGATAAACTTGACGAATCCAATCACCATTTGCTTGACTTGATTGACGATCTGCTTGAGATGAGCAAGATTGACTACGGTCGGACGGAACTTAAAACCGAAGCTTGCGATTTACAGCGGCAGTTGCGCATTGTTGCCGATATGTTCAAAATTCAAGCTGAAGAAAAAGGTATTCACATTGAAGAGGAAATAAATTTACCTGCGCGGGAGGTTTATATTGATCCGTTGCGTTTTCGCCGCGTAATGAGTAACCTTTTAAGCAACGCGGTTAAATTTACGCCGAATGACGGCACAGTCAGAATTACGGCTAAACAAGTTCGCGTTTCAGATTCCGGCTACGCACGCTATGAATTTTCGATTATCGACAACGGCGTAGGTATGTCGGAAGAATTTATGCATAGAATGTTTGATGCCTTTGAACGTGAAAGTACTTCGACGCAGACGGGGTATATCGGTACGGGATTGGGACTTACCATTACAAAAAAACTTTTGAATATTATGGGCGGATCAATCAAAGTGACAAGCAAAAAAAATGAAGGTTCAACCTTCATCGTGAATTTGCCGCTTAAGCTTGTGCAGGACAATACTCAATCTTTGCCGGAAACAATTCGTGAATTTAAGGCGCATGGCAAGTACAGAATTTTGCTTGTTGAAGATATTGAAGTTAATCGTATGCTTGCCGAAACAATTTTATCAGAAAGCGGCTTTTTGGTAGAGTCAGTACCCGACGGCTGTGACGCCGTAGAGGCTATAAAAAATCGTCCCTCAGGATATTACGATCTGGTTTTAATGGATATTCAGATGCCGGTAATGAACGGCTACGAAGCGACACGCGCGATTAGAGCGTTGGGCAGGAGTGATACAGATATTTTACCGATTATCGCGTTAAGCGCCAATGCACGCGACCAAGATAAAAAGATGAGCATTGAAAGCGGTATGGATTCGCACGTTGCCAAGCCTTTTGATATCGCGCACCTTATCTCTACCGTCAATGAACATATAACGAAGAAATAGGGAGCAGGGATTAGGGATTAGGGATTAGTTGAACGCCGAAAACGCCGTTATCAAAAATTTTTTGTACTTCAACATTAATCACGTCGCCGGAATTAATCTTTTCACTCGACGGTACGAATACGCGAACATAATTTTTCGTGAGACCGTCAAATAAATTTTCACTTTCTGTTTCGGCGATAATATCAACATTTTGCCCGATTAATTTTTTGCGAAAAGCCAACTCCTTTTCGTCGGAAACTTTTATAAGCTGCGCGGTGCGCAGTTTTTTTATTTGCGGCGGGACTTGATTTTCCATAGTTGCGGCTACCGTACCTTCACGCGCAGAAAATGGGAAGACGTGAATTTTGCTGAAAGGTTGAGATTTCACAAACTCCAGCGTCTCGGCAAACAGTTTATCGTCTTCATTTGGAAAACCCGTGATTAAATCAGTACCAATCGATATGTCGGGAATTTCTTTAACCAATCGCGTAGTCAAGGCGTCAAAAATTTTCGTGGTGTAGGGACGGCGCATAAGCTTTAAAATTTTGTCACTGCCTGCTTGCAAAGGCAAATGCACGTGGTTACAAATGCGCTTATCGCTTTTCATCAAGTCAATCAATTCATCTGACATTTCGGCTGATTCAAGTGAACCCAATCTCAAGCGTAAAGGTGCGGCGTATGACAAAATAGTTTTAACCGCGTCAACCAGCGTAATTTTCTCGTCAAAATCTCTGCCGTACGCGCCGATATGAATACCGGTTAAAACAATCTCCTTGTAACCTTTCGCGGCAAGCAGTTCACATTCGGCTTTAATGCTGTCCAAACTTCGCGAACGCACTCTACCGCGCAGATAGGGGATTATGCAGTAGGAGCAAAAATTATTACAGCCGTCCTCAATCTTCATAAAAGCCCGCGTACGTTGCGGCATATGCGGCAATTCTTCAAACGCCGAAATATCTTCTGCGCGTGTCACGTTAAAAATTTTTTCACTGCGATTTTTCAGCGCCTGTTCAACAAGTGCGGCAACTTTCAATTTGTCGGCAGTACCCATAATGACGTTGACGCCTTCGATATCTGAAATTTCCTGCGGCGAAGATTGCGCATAACAGCCCATAACCGCGATGATAGCGTTGGGGTTACGTGTAGCGCGATGAATTGTCTGCCGTGATTTTTTTGAACTTACCGCCGTAACCGCGCAGGTGTTGACAATTATAATATCAGCCGTTTCAAGATTTTCAGTCAACGTACAGCCGCTGTCGGTGAAAAGTTTTGCTACGGCTTCGGATTCATATTGATTGACTTTACAGCCTAAAGTTAAAATCGCTACTGTTAAATTATTTTGCATATTAAAATCCTTTTACTTACTGTTTACAACGACGCAAATTCCGGCGAGTATCATAAACATTCCAAGTATAACATGAAAAGTCAGCGGCTCGCCTAAAATAATTATTCCGCCCAATACTCCGACGACCGGCACGCCGAGTACTGCAGTTGACGCTTTACCTGCCTCAATCTTCATTAAAAGCCAATTCCATATGAAGAAGGCAAGCGCCGATGCCAAGACGCCGTTGTAAAGTAAAATCAGAGCTGAATTTAAATTCCAGTCAACGTCACCTTGAGGAATTGACGCGGAATAAATTACAAGCACAATCGCGCCGCTTACCATTTGCCAAGTGACAATTTGCATCATTGAACAGCCTTTTAATTTCATCTTTGTAATGACGTTTGCAAACGCCCATGATATTGCCGATAACAGCGTTAAGAAAGCCGCCTGCACGTCGGTTAATTCTGTCAAGCCCATTAAAATGTACAAGCCGATTAAGCTCAGGAAAATGCCGCCGAGTTTTTGACGAGTCAATTTTTCGCCCAACATAAAATGCGCCATTATCGCGACCCATAGCGGCATGGTGTAGTTTATTACGGCGGCAGTTCCCGCGCCTAATGTTACCATACCCGTTTGCACCAAGACAGTGTTCAACGAAATTTGAAATATGCCGGTAAAAATCAAGTACGGCAGATATTTGGCTTGCGGCATTGGAACTTTCATTAAAATTGCCGCGATTAAAAGTATTAACGCGCCGCTTGCAAATCGGTATGTGACGAATAGGACAGGCGGGAAATATAAATTTGCCATTTTCATTACGACCCAGTTCATGCCCCATATCAGCCAAATCAGTGACAATGATTTAAACAAGTGATATACCTTCTTTTTAAACAAGTGCTAAAAAAATTTTTTCAGTTATACCGATTGGAAGATTATAACAGTTAAAAAAATTTTTACAATGAAGAATGAAAAAAGCGCCCGTGAATTTCGGACGCTGATTTTTATGCTAAATATTTTCAGATTAAATAACTACTAAACCGGGTTGAGCTTTTTCGTAGTAAGCCTTGCCGCCGCGATCGATCTTTGTACCTTTCGGCACAATTTGAATTTGAATAGCCTCAAGCCGCAATCCTGCACCGGCGGTACCGGCAGGTTCACCGTTAGCCGCCCAACCGAGCCAGCCGCCGTTTTCAACATGCGCTCTGTAGTAAACGTCCAAAACCTTTGAATACGGTTCAACAAATTTTATTCTGATAGCTTCCAAGCGCAAATTTTTTCCCGTAGTACCTGCGACACTGCCGGAATTTTTCCAGCCCTGCCAGCCGACATTTTGCACGTGGGCATTGTACTGAATCATGTTCGTTGTACCGTCCATGCAGTTTATCAGCAGTGCTTCAAGGCGTTTGGCTTGACCGGTAGTACCGGCGACTTTGCCGTTACCTACCGCGTTTTGCCAGCCGATATCTTGTACATAAGCTTGAAAGTTTAAGTGAACAGTACGAGTTTCGGCAAAGGCAACCTGCGCGATTAAAATTAAAAATCCTGCTAATACGAATGTGAAAAATTTTTTCAAGTTCTCCACCTCTTTATAGCTGTTAGCTTTTAGCTGTTAGCTGTTAGCCTTTAGCTGTTAGCCTTTAGCTGTTAGCTGTTAGCCCAAAACTTCACTATCCACTACTCACTACTCACTACTCACTACTTACTACCTTGCTACTTCGACTGCTTCACTCAAGCTGATTATGCCTTCATAAATCGCTTTACCGATAACACAGCCGACAATGCCTTCATGTTCATAAGACTTAAGCGCCTTAATTTCGTCAATGGATCTTATGCCGCCTGAGGCTATGACGGATAAGCCGGATTTACGCGCCATTTGAACAACTTTTTCAACGTTGGCACCGGCAAGCGTACCGTCACGCGATATATCGGTATAAATTATAGTCGTAATGCCGCAGTCACCTATACGCGCGGCAAGTTCCTCCGCTTCAAGTTGACCGGAATTTCCCCAGCCGTCTATTTCTACAACGCCGCCTCTTGCGTCAATCGCGGCAAGTACTCTTTCGCCAAATTCAACCGCCGCCTGCCGTACAAAGTTGGGATTGTCAACTGCCGCCGTTCCCAAAACTACACGCTGTACGCCGATATCAAGGAGCATTTCAATTTCTTCCATTGAGCGAATGCCGCCGCCTACTTCAATAGGTATTTCGATATTTTCCAAAATTTTTTTTATCGTGAAGATATTCATGGGGTGACCGACTTTAGCGCCGTCCAAATCTACCACGTGAAGATATTGTGCGCCGGCGTTTTGCATTTCAAGCGCCGTATCTTCTGGATAATTTGAATAGTTAAATTCTCTTTCAAAATCACCTTGCGTAAGGCGGACACAGTGACCGCCGCGAATATCTATCGCAGGTAAAATTATCAACTGTAACACCTCCGTTTTTAGGGAACAGGGATTAGGGATTAGGGAGCAGGGATTAGGGAGCAGGGAGTAGGGAGCAGGGATTAGGGAGCAGATTTTCACTACTCACTACTTACTACTCACTAATCACTAATCAGGGATTAGGTATTTAAAATTTAATGAAATTTTTTAAAACCTGCAACCCCACATCTCCTGATTTTTCCGGATGAAATTGTGTAGCAAAAATATTTTCGTATTCAACCGCCGCAGTAATACTTTCGCCGTAAAAGGTACGCGCCGCAACCAAATTTTCATCCTGCGGTACTGCGTGATAGCTGTGGACAAAGTAAAAATACGGTTCTGCATGAAGATTCGACATAAATTTTGACGCGCCGAATTTTTTAAAACTCTTGCCGCCGACCTTTACAAAGTTCCAACCCATATGCGGAATTTTTAAACCGTCCGCGCAGATCTTTTTCACCGTGCCTTTAAATATGCCGAGACCCTTAACATTAGGCGATTCTTCACTTGACTCAAACAAAATCTGAAGTCCTACGCAAATTCCAAAAAGCGGCTTTTTATATTTAACCTGTTCAAGTATCGTAGGAATTAAACCGGTAGCCTCAAGATTTTTCATGCAGTCTCCGAATGCACCGACGCCCGGCAAAATCAATTTATCGGCAATTTCTAAATCCTGTTCTTCGTCGGTAACAATAACGTCACCGCCTACTGCCGCAACAGCCTTTTCGACGCTGTACAAATTGCCAACGCCATAATCAATTATAGCAATCATTTAAACCACCCGTTCAGCAGGTGTGACAAACCTCATAAATTCCCGCGCGTTTCAAAGTATTTACAACCGTCTCACCGATATGCGCAACGGTGTCAGCTACTTCAATGCCTACCGCGTTAAGCGCTTTAATCTTGTCAGCCGCAGTACCTTTACCGCCGGAAATAATAGCGCCTGCATGTCCCATACGTTTACCCTTCGGCGCTTGACGACCTGCGATAAATGCCGCAACAGGTTTTTCCGGCATATTTTCGGCAATCCATTTAGCCGCGTCCTCTTCCGCACTGCCGCCAATTTCGCCAATCATCAATACAGCCTTTGTATCTTCATCCGCCTTGAAAAGTTTCAACGCGTCGATAAAGTCAAT
>CAJOKY010000041.1 GCA_905235425.1 uncultured Selenomonadaceae bacterium | reverse complement strand
TGAGAATTTTTCGGCTGACGTAAATTCTTTAAAAACTCTTGGAGTTGGTGAATTTGAAAAACGGTGGAAAAATATTGTAGCCAAATTTCGCGTTCAGATGGAGACATATATTCAAGTTTGGCATGTTCTTAAACGTCGTGACGAGAGATGATAACTCGTTTCCATTTATTAACGTCAGCGACGGCATTTAAAAGATTAGTGCGAAGAGCGCGAAATTTTTTCAATTGAGCTAACAGGGGGGATGTTGTCGACTTGAGAAAAAATTAAACAAATGTACTCTTCTGGGAGACGATCAAAAAGTTTAGCAAAGAAAGTATCGCCGTTTCTTTAAGCCTCATACTTTGGATCCTTTAAGGAACGATGGTCAACGCGAATGGAAAAACCATTTTGGATACTTGAAAAAATTCTTAGGGCAACGTTCATTGATTTTCTCGACGTCATCGATAATACGTTCGGAAAACATAATGTGAACGTGCAAGTGGCGTTGTCCGTTAGATAACGCGCCAATTTTTTCTTGAATATCAGAAGCGTAATAGTGGTCACTTGAATGTTTGGTAATAAAAGCGTTAATAATCTGGCGATATTGCTCATCGTTAGTAGTTTCATTGGAGAGGGCAAATTCAATTTCAACGTAGAGGCGATTACTGCAACCTTCGTAGTTATCATCGGCGCGGAAAAATTTTTTGGGATCGTCCTTCGCCCATTTAGGTAAATGATGAGCTTGGAAGATACAGCCGCCACGATGAGAAAAAGCGTTTTCGCGGTTCATGTATTCAACGTGCGATTTGGCGGAAAGAGGAGTTAAATTTTCGTTAATGTTATCAAGAATTTTATCAGCAGTACGTTCAGCTAATTTTTTACGTTCGAGAGAAAAGTTCCATCGCACATTGTGATAAAAGTTTTTTGAGAGATGTTCCAGCTTACGAGATTCATCAGACGACAGAAGTAGGTTAGTTCCTTGTGTTTCTGAATGAACCAAAGGGAGTTGGGACAATGTCGGCAAGCGAAATCCGATTTTGGTAACATCTTCGATTGATTTTGATTTAAGAGGTGAAGAACATTGCTTGGGGTAGAGTCGATTGGTAACGAGAGTACCGCCGTTTGAGATGCAAGGATGTCGTTCATTTAGTAAAACAACCAACAGCCTCAGTTTTGTTGAGCAAAGTATCGATACTTCTGCAAGCCTCTTTAATCTCGGAAGAAGAAATAGAATGACCGCTGAAATGTTCGATGGAGGTGGAACGGTCAGAATTGGACAAAGAAACTTCAAGGCGAATATAATCAACGTGCAAAACGAGAGAAATTTTAGAACCGTCAGGCTTTTTATCAGATTTAATTTTGAAATGGAACAAATCCAAGAAGTTTTCTCTTTTCTCCAGCAAACCGAAGGTTCAAAGAGCGATTCGCAAAGAGAAATGCATAAGTGCATATTTCGTTAAAAGCGACTTTTGAAATATGATAGCATAGAAAGAAAAAAGACGTTGCACTATTTTTACACAATTTTTTGTGCAAATTCGGACGAAAAAAAATAATTGTTGTATAGTAACGTCGATGATGATAGAAAAATTTAGAATTGGAGGAAGTACGCGAGTTCAGAAAAAATTGGAAAATGAGAAAATGGAAGTAATCTTCGCGCAGGTGAAACGCGGGATAAAAAACGAGAATTTGGACGTGACTTCGGCATCAGTACTGAAGATGGTGGGAGTTTTAAGAGAAATTCAAATAACAGAAAAGGAATGAAAGCAGGTTAATTTACTGGTATTGACGAATACAATATGGGGAAGGATACGGTGGAAAAATATTTAGAGGAAAACAAAGCCGCTTATGATAATATGGTCAAAAGAGTGCTGTCTCGGAAAATAATCTTGGCGCACATTTTGAAAGAAACGGTTGAGGAGTTCGCCGATAGCTCTGTGAAAGAAATAGAGAGAAAGTATATATAGAAGGCGAACCAATTTTGATGGTAAATCGAATACCGATTGATGATACGTTGGATATAAAGAGGAAACAGACCGAATCAAAAAGTCCCACAGAAGGTCTGGTCACCTTCTATATAATTTTTGATGCAGTAATACCAAAAAACGGCGAACAGATAAAAATTATAGTAAATATAGAAGCGCAGAAGACGACAAAGACAATAGGGTATCCGTTAATGAAAAGAGCGGTGTATTATGTCTCGCGGTTGATTTCGGATTAGAAGGAGAAAGTGTACTCGATTTGGGTTTGTATGAACGTCCAAAATTATCGCGCAGACTCAATTCAAGAATACGGACTGACAGAAAAAGTTATTCATGGTGCTTTTCACGACAATCTTCAAAATTACGATTTAATAAAAATAATCGTGTTGAATTTGGGTAAGAACGCCACGACACACAGACTGCTGGGCGTATTAATGGAACCGTTATTGGAAATAGCAGCAGAAGAAGCGGCGGCAGAGACTGAAAAAATGGGTGTTGAATATATTCGCAACTTAATGAAAACAATGAAGCGAAGCAATGGACGCGTTGCAAGTTCCGGCAGATAAACAAAAAGAATACCTGCCGTTGATTTAAGGTTATTTACGTAACTACTTATAAACGGTGGGGCGAGAAACTTTGTAATGATTGGCAATTTCGATAACGGTGTACTGCCTGTCGTAATAACTTGGTTTGTAAAAGTCGAAATCTTTGGGACGTTTTTTAGCATAGCTCTCTTTGTATTTAACGGTGGATTTGGCAAGTTGAATACCTTCACGCTGACGTTGTAAAATCAACTCGCGTTCAAATTTGGCAATTATAATACCTAGACTGTCGAAGTCTCCACGTAAAAGAAAAAGTTATATTGGATCGTCCAAAATTCTTCATCAACGTTTCAAAGAGCGTACCTTTGTCGTGTTCAGACAAAGAATTTTCACGGCATAAGAATTTTTACAATCGTTCCGCCGCCTTCACGCGGATAAATGCTTAAATTCCCTTCGCAAAACATTTCCAATCGTTTTTGAATATTTTTCAACGCAAAATTTTCTCTGCTGTCGTCAAGTTCAAATCCCACTCCGTTGTCCTCAACAATAATGATACTTCCGGCATCTGTTTTACGCGTCGAAATTAAAATATTTAAAGGATCAGAATCAAGGTCAAGTCCATGCTTAACGCAATTTTCTACAATCGGTTGCAATGTCAGCGGCGGAATCTGAAAATTTACATGCGGCGTATCGTACTCAACAAATAAATTTTCTTCAAACTGAGCCTGCTCAATCGACATATATGCTTTGGTATGCTCCAATTCTTCAGAAAATAAAATCGTCCCTTCGCAAGCAATCGCCATAAAATTTTTTCTCAGATAATTTGTAAAATCCAGCGTGACTTTCTGAGCTTGTTTTGGATTTTGCGAACAAAGATAGTAAATACTCGTCATCGTGTTGTATATGAAGTGCGGACGCATTTGCAAGACCAAAATGTTTGCTTGATGATTGAGAATCTCACGCTGTTGCCGCAAAAATTGTTCGACGTGATCAATCAAAATTATGACAAACATTCCCAACGCCGAAAAAGTTACTCCAAGTGCAACCACTAACGGATTGAAAATTATTGTGTGAAACATCATCGCCAGCGCCATTGGCAATACATTAACCAAAAATGACTGAAAATATTTTCGCGACAAAGCGTTCCTGCGTTTAACAACCGCGAATAAATTCAAATCCGCTATTAAAATTAACGGCAACATTAAGACTGAATGTAATTCGTTCCGATAAAAAATATTTTCATCTGTGACATAATAAAAAATTCCTGTAAACTGCGTTATTCCAAGCAAAATTAAAAAGATAGTATATAAAATCAGCACTGAATAAAAAAGTTTGCTCTTGAGCCAATTTTCGTTACAACAATGCAACAAAAAAATTGTGAACATAAACATAGTGACGGGAATAAAGAAATATTCAAAGAAAATGGAAATTCTTCCCGCAATTACCGCATTTGAAAATAGCGTCAAAAATGAATCAACGCAATATGAAATTACCAGTAACGTTAAAATCGTGAAAAGCATGATAAAAAATTTTCTATTCCAATTTTCAACGTCAGGCGTAAATACGGATATGATAATTCCTGCAATCATTAGCGACATCATCATACCGCAACTAAAAAAATTTATTCCATATAGAAACGTCACAAAATTTCACCTGCATTTATCAAGGGATAACGCAAATTTTTTAATTGAGCCCTTAAATTTTCTGCTGTAATCGGCTTTAATAAATATCCACTTGCTCCGGTACTCCACGCCTCAAAAGAATATTCAACATAAGCTGTCAAAAAAATTATATTTGTTTGCGGGTTTATCTCCAAAAAATTTTTGCAAAGATCAAGTCCGTTGGTTTTCCCCAGTTCAATATCCAAGAAAATCAGCGAGATTTTCTTTTTTTTGGCAAATTCAATCGTTTCGGAAGGTCGCGTAAACCCAAAAATATTTGCGTTCGGCAAAACTTCTTCGACAACAGACAATGAACCTTGCACAACAATTTTTCTGTCGTCAAGAATAATTACGTTTAATTCGTCATCACCATCAAGCAAAATTTTTATTAAATACTGTTCGTTGACGTTGAGAATTTTGCAAATTCTTTCAATCATGAACGTATCCGGCAAATTATAACCATTTTCCCATTTGGCGACGGTGGAGCGCGTAAGAAAAATTTTTTCAGCCAATTCGCGTTGAGAAATTGATTTAAGAGTCCGTAACCGTTTCAAAGTTTCTGCAAAATTCTTGTTCATAATAAAATCCTCTATAACTTTTTTACTGTTCAGTTTATCGACGTGACGCGCTAAAATCAAGGGAAAAGTTTTATTTTCATAAAATGTTCCAATTTGGAACGAACATTGACAGTAATCGATGGGGGATATGATAATATCAATGTTATGTTTTTCCCGTTTTTAAATGGGAAGTTTATTTTGGTAGAAAGAAAATGACGTAATGAAAAAATTATTTACGATTGATGATTTTATAATTGCCTTTATTTCGGCAATGGCATATGGCTTGAGTTTTGAAATTCCCAAACTTCTCGGCTGGGAAATGTGGCAAGCTGGACTGCTTTGCATGGTTATCGGCGGCGCGGTTGACATGGTAACAAAAAAGATTGTCTTCTGCAAAGCCGTACAAAAAAGCACGACGAATAAGGCAGTAATTTTTTTTGTTTTATTTATAGTTTTTATGGCAGGGGAGTATGTTGCATTTTCATTAACGGGATTATCTGTTGAAGATTATTTGCTGGCAAATTATCTGTACTTGATTCTGCCTTCAATTCTGGGATTTGTATTCAGTATGGCAGTTCATTGGTATCAAGTGCGTAAAATTCGCAAGCGTTACGGCGACGGCAGTCAAGGATTTTTATACGACGATATGTTCACGAGTGAGGATATTGAAGAATTTAATAAGCAGAATCAGCAAATTAAAGGCGAATATGATACAAAATTGGCAGTGAAAACGAAAACCGGTGTATATGTCGGCTACAAAGAAAAAAGGCATTGTTTATACGGGGATTCCGTATGCCAAGCCGCCAGTTGGTAAACTTCGCTGGAAAGCTCCTGAGCCGTTGCCTGAATCAGACGCCGTATTTGAGGCAAAACATTTTGGCGCATCTGCCATACAGGTTGAACACGAAGGTTCCATCTTGAAACTCCACCGGCAAAGTGAAGATTGTTTGACTTTGAATATTGGTTTTGAAGTTAAAAAAACTAATAAAAAAAGACCAGTCATTGTGATATTTCATCATGGCGATTTTTCTTACGGCGGGTCTGCCGATCCGCTAATGTATTTTGAAAAATTAGTCGACGAGTATACCGACTTTGTTGGCGTAAGTATTAATTATCGTCTAGGAATATTCGGCTTTATTGATTTTTCCGAAGTTCCAGGTGGTGAAAATTATCCCGATGCTTTAAATCTTGGCTTGCTTGACCAAATTGCGGCGTTGACGTGGATTAAAGAAAATATTTCTGCCTTCGGTGGCGACCCAGACAATATTACAGTAATGGGCTTTGAATCCGGCGCAATTTCAATCAATCTGCTTGCGGCTTGCGAACAGGCAAAAGGATTGTTTCGGAAGGCATTTATATTTTTCGGCAGTCCCGACGGTGGTTATTATACGCCGGACGCCGCAAGAAGTTTTGCCAAAGAACTTTTGGAAGAAACCGAAACAAAGTCAATGGACGAACTTCAACGGCTCTCAACCGAACAATTAAAAGACGCCAATCAAAAAATCGCCTTGAACAGAATAGCTCCGACTTGTGATGGTAAACTTATTCCGGTAAATGTTTTTGACGCTTATAAAAACGGCGTAGCTGACGGCATAGAATTTATTATCGGCATTCCAAGTCATGAAGGATCCGTCTACAAATCTTTTATTGGCGAAGAAAATTACGAAAAAGTTATTTCTGAAAACATTGAAGAAATTTTATCCTCGTACCTTGACGCCGATACTGCCGCCGCCGTAAGAAATTACATTGAGAATCAGGCAAAGAATATGACTGAACTTGAAGCAAAAGGAAAATTTTTTGAACAATGGAGCGCTTTATCAATGTATATCAGTGCTATGCAACTTGTGGCAGGCGGAAATAAAGTTCATCTGATGTATTGGGACGTAAAGCCGCTGATTGAAAATCTTGGTTCCGGCACAGTTGATGCAGTTTCGACTTTCTTTGGTAACAGCAAGACTGCACAGATGTACGGTAATGTCCTCGATCCTGCCATTTCCGAAATACTTCAGCGTTTCTTGAATAAATTTCTCGGCGGTGAATCCCTGCGCCTTTACAACAATGAAATCAAGGGCGTTAAGGATATCGACTGGAAAAAATTTCCATACGCGCTTATTGTTTCCAATAAAAAATTTAAATGTGAACCCATTGAAGATAAGCTGAATGAAATTGACGGCGTATTGGAGTTTATGAAAAAAAAGGCGCAACTTATGCGCAAAAATAAAATTTTATAGGTACTTCCAATGAAGAAAACAGTTATACTCGGCAACATCATCACGGTTGACGAGAAGAGACCGTTTGCAAAGGCGGCATTGGTAAAAGACGGTTTGTTTGCCTATATCGGCGAAAATTTCATTTATCCCTGTTTCCTTGAATCGCACTGTCACGGTTGTCTGGCAGGTGACCGCGCTATTTGACAGGCTAATCTTTCGTAAGTTCGCTTAACCGACTACGATAAATACCGCGAAATTATTAAAGATTTTATCGCAAAAAATCCTAATAAATAAGTTTATGTGGCGGCAGGTTGGGTTCAAAATGAGGAATATAAAACCAAAGCCTATCTTGATGAAATTTGATCCGATAAGCCGTTAATGATGAACACGATCGACGGACATTCAATGTTACTCAGCACGAAGGCGCTTGAGTGGGCAGGACATCGCGCTTAAAAAAGGTTATACAGCAGTTGACGATGCATACGTTGAATTGCTTCATCCGTCGGTTACCAAAGCTTATTATGAATTGGAAGAGGAAGGCAAGCTGAAAATGCGCACTTACGCCTATTTAATGGTTCCCGAGAACGCTGAAAATCCTAAAGCGGAGGTTGCCCATATTGCCGCAGACCGCGCAAAATACAGCAATGAATATTTCCATATCGTAGGTGTCAAGGCATTTTTGGACGGAGTAATTGAGGCGCATACCGGCTGGCAAATTGATGATTATCTTGATACACCCAGTTATCACGGCTTGGAACTTTTCAACGACCATGACAAAATGGTTGAATTGCTTGTTGAGGCAGATGTTGAAGGGCTCTCTGTGCATGTTCATTCGGTAGGAAACGGCG
The DNA here is from genome assembly GCA_905235425.1 of uncultured Selenomonadaceae bacterium. Taxonomy (GTDB): domain Bacteria; phylum Bacillota; class Negativicutes; order Selenomonadales; family Selenomonadaceae; genus Quinella. The sequence goes on along the minus strand of CAJOKY010000041.1, from coordinate 4,814 downwards.
CAACTAAATTTATGCTTGATTGTATCGAGGACGCGGAAAATATGACGCCAGCGTAAACGTGGTATTTCATTCAGATTATCATGTTTCGCCGATTTTTGACATCAAGCTTAGCATTTACACGGCGGAAAAACGTATGTATCCTAAAGAAATGGCTCATACAGAGCCGCGCAATATCAAGGAATCTATAACCCGTGAACAGTCCCTCCGCGCAATGACAATAAACGTTGCTCGTCAATGGCGTCAAGAACATCGCATGGGTTCAATCGAATTTGGCAAGCTTGCAAATATGACGGTGTTTGATTGTGACTTCCTGCACGACGATTTAGACAAAGTTGCAAAGGCAAAAGTCATCGCTACTATCATTGACGGCGAAGAAATTTACCGAAACCGCCCCGTGAAAGCCCATTGATTTAGCTGTAGAGTTTGTCAAAGTTGTAAACTTTAGTTTAAAAGTTTTGTTGATTAAACCTTCGACTTAGGTAAAACTTTGCCGAAGGTGTTTTTTTGCATGTACCCTAGAATAGCCTACCTCTTGTCCTTTTCCCCATTTAATTTTCTATCACTGCTTGATTTTTTCACCTTTCTAGTGTATATTTAAAATAACTGTTATTAAACTATCCATAAGGAGTTGTTTATGGCTATTCGTTATTATGTTCGCGTCTCTTCTATGGATCAGAAAGTTGATCGTCAACTTCTTGCCTGTGATGACGCTGATTTTATCTATATCGACAAAATGTCCGGTGTATCCCGTGATCGTCCGGAACTTGCCAGACTCTTTCAGGATTTGCAAAAAGATGATATAATTGTGGTTAAGTCTATTGACCGCTTGTCCCGCTCCACTAAAGACTTACTCGACATTACTGAAAATATTAAATCCGCCGGGGCTAATCTTAAAATCTTAGACTTGAATATTGACACTTCTTCTCCCGTCGGCGAGTGTGTTCTTACTATTCTTGGTGCTATCGCTCAAATGGAGCGAACTACCATAAGAGAACGTACTGCCGAAGGTATTGCTATCGCTAAAGCTCAAGGTAAATACTTGGGGCGCAGGTTCGGGGCTATTTCTCTCCGTTCTCCTGAAGCTCTGGCTCGTTTTAAACGATTATACAAGGCTGGATTATCCAAAGCTGAACTCGCTAGAGAGTTCCACGTTACCCGTCGCACTATCTATAAATGGATTGATGTTTTGCAGGTTAGGGGTTTTATTAAATAACTATTTGTAGCGAGGTATGACGATGCCTGAATCTGAACTTGAGAAACTTTGGCTGTTTTTAACCATTCAAAATAACTTTATTTTCGGCAAGACTTTTGAGACTAACCCTGATTTATGCCGCCGCCTTCTCCAACTCATTCTCAATCTGAACATTCAAAATATCAGTTATACGGAGCGCGAAAAAGTTTTGGAAGCCCGCACCGACAGTAAAGGCGTTAGACTTGATATTTATGTTCAAGACAACGACTCCAACCATAGTTTTGATGTCGAAATGCAGGTCGCTGATTCTGATAATCTTGCTAAGCGTATGCGATATTATCAAGGCTTGATTGATTTGGATAAACTTAAGCACGGGCAACATTATAGTGCGCTCGGCGATTCCTTCATCATTTTTATATGCCCTTTCGATCGTTTTAACGCCGGTAGACATATTTATACTTTTCGCGAAACCTGCGTGGAATGTCCGATCATCGGACTGACTCAACGACGGATCTACTAAAATCTTTTTAAGCACTAAAGGCACTGCTGACGACGTTTCCAATGACCTTAAAGCTTTCCTTGATTACGTGGATAGTGGTGTTGTAACCAGTAATTTTGTTCACGAACTGGATACTGCCGTTCAACAGGTTAAATATAATAGAAAGGCGATGAAAAAGTTTATGATCTTTGAAATGTCTTTATTAGAAAGTCGTATGGAAGGCGAACAGCGTGGATTATTGCAGGGGCGTAACCAAGAAAAAGAATCTGTCGCCTTGAAAATGATTCGCAAAGGTAGCTCTATCGACAACATTCACGAGTTTACAGAACTTCCTATTGAGCGTATTAAAGAACTTGCCTCGAATCTTTTTTCTTGATTATTTTGGATTTTATGGTACACTTTTAACAATTCTTTTTGCCGTAAAAAGCAAAAGACCCCATAACGTTTCTGAGACGTTACAGGGTACTGATAGCGAATGTACTCAACATTCACTAAAAGTTCGGACTTTCGCCGACTTACCAGTCTAATCTATGGCTGTATTATACAAGATGTTTTACCAAAATCAAGTGAAAGGCTACATTCGCTATTTGCGGTTGTAGTCTTTTTTCCTTTTTAAAGGAGTAAAAAGTTTTATAGAACTTACTTTAGACGCTTTAACCGAACGCCGCAATCAGATTAAAGCTCAGATCGAAGAAAACTTCCAGCAAAACAAGGAGTATATCGATTCGCGCTTTCCTAACAAGTCTTGGTTAGAGAGATATAAGCTTATGACCGCGCCTGATAAACGTTAAATAATCAGAATGAAACTCTAAAAAAGAACTTGCCGAACTTGACGCCAAAATTGAGGACGATAAAAAGGATCAGGAACGTAAATCTACGGAACAAGCTAAACATAAGTGGACGGTCGCTGATTATAAGCTTAAAGACGATTCTGCTAAAATAATCCTTGATGCATTGAAGGTACATGTTATGCCTTCTATCGAATGTGTCGAGCCCAATGACGTTTTTATTAAATCCTTGTTCCGTTTTAGTTCCAATTCTTTCAAGATTGCTTTAAAGGGGACGCGCTTTAACGTCAAGGAAAAACGCCAGACCTCTAAGAAAGATGCTATTTACAGCCAGATGGGAATCAACAATGCAAAAGGATATAAAAACAATACCCCCTTGTCTGAATTTGACCGTGCTGTCTTAGGCATTCTCATCAGCTAATATCTTGCCAGTAATCGTTATACCACCGTCAACATTATTTTCCGTGCGCTTATCGGCAAGATTGGTAAAGCTTGTGAAGGCATAATTCCCAACAAGAATCAGCTAGACGCTATCGTTAGTTCGGTGATCAAGTTTATGGCTACCATTGTTGACTTTAGCGGCGCGGCTGATTTACTTCTTGAAATGAAGTATACCGACAAGGACGGCAACGAAGTAATCTTGAAATCTGCTAATCTTTTATCTGCTGATATCCTTGATGGAAAAGTCAACGGGCAACTCTTAGAAGGAGTTATCTACTTCAAAAGTACTAGCCCACTTTTCGATATTGCCGACGCCAAAAACCAGATTATCCGTTACCCTCACGCGTTTCTGAACGTTCCGAACCAAAATAATACTCTCCGCATTGTCTCTATCAAAAAATATGTGATGCGATGCATTTGTGAGATTAAACTCCACCATATGACTCCGACTATTACTTTTGATGACGTTTGTCTAAAATGACGTTTGCTTGACAGTCCACGAAAAACAAAAATGGACGCGATAAACGATATCGTCAACCTTTTTCAATACCTCAAAGACCAAAATTTTATTTCTTCTTTCGAATTGGTTCAGATACGCAATAAGTTTGTTTCCGTCAAATTTTCTTATTCGTAACAATAAGTTTTTATGCGTTTTTTAAGCATATTTTCTGAAAATATCGCTACGAGCAAGGCGTAACGGAGCAAGTGAGATTAAGTAATGCTCGGGTGTCCCGTTTCCCCACGCCACGCTTTGTTTTTTCAAAAAGCTCAAAATCCTTATACTAAGTAAACTTAATATACTTAGTAGCGTTTGGGCGGGCGCGCTCGCCCTAAAGGGCGGCGCCCGCCACGCACCTTGAAAGAAAAAAAAGCAGGATATACGAATTTGTAAAATTTTCAAATCGGAATAGAATTTTTAATGGGGATAAGGAAAAAGTTGCCGTGCCTTTTCAATCGTTTTACCGGTAGTGATAAAAAGCAGGACGTGAATTTCTTTTGGGTTGGTGAGCAAATGGAATTCGGGAAGAATGCGGTTGCGATTTTCCGCAGTTATCGCGTCCTGATAGAAAGGTAGGTGAAGAAAATCGGCGGCAAGCTTGCAAATTTCTTCGGTTGAGAAGTGAAATCCGTCCTTGTGTCGACGTCTAGGAGTGGTAAGCAAACACCATGAGCCTTTGGACAGATTAGCGCCGAACGCGCGGCAGATGTAGTCAGAAAGGCAATCCGCAAAGGGTTTAACATTGCTGAAATCTTCCTTGATAGAAGAAATAGGCGTGCCGCTTTTACCAGTATCAAAGAAGGAATTAAAAAGGAAATCGCCGTTGGTCTATTTCCGGAATTGACGCTTTAAATTACATTTCTTTTCAATATGCCACCACGTCTGCTTTTTCTGCTACAAATCATTACTGAAACCGAAGGAGTCAATATCCCAATCGGCTAAATCTTCTAATTCAGCGAAAAGCTTGAATTTACGCGGGAGATAAATCATCGGTGCCAATGCAGGAGACGGTATCAAGCCCTAACCTTTGTGCTACCTTAAAACTTGTATGCCCAGTAACAATGACGCCGGCAGAATCAATGACGATAGGAACTTTAAAGCCAAACTCTTTAATGGAATTGGCGACAGCGTCAACGGCATTATCATTATTTCGCGGGTTATTCTCATAAGGTGAAAGTTCGGCGAGAGATTTATCCACAATGTACACTTACTTCACTCACCTTAAAATCTATTTAATAGCGTCAGCGGGATTGTCGGAATAATGACATTGGCGAAAATTCGGAATTGGTTTCGCTGATTCACTCAAAAATTGATTCTCCTGAAAAAATATTCGGCACTGCCGATACAAACGCCGATAAACTTCTTGACGCAAAATCTATCGACGTAAAAGCAGTG
>CAJOKY010000040.1 GCA_905235425.1 uncultured Selenomonadaceae bacterium | reverse complement strand
GTCTCAACCGTTCGCAGTCGCCGAAGTTTTCACAGGTTCGCCGGGAAAATATGTTTCACTTAAAGATACAATTCGCGGCTTTAAAGAAATTTTGTCAGGCAAGTACGACGATTTACCCGAAGCGGCGTTTTACATGGTCGGCGGCATTGAAGAAGCTGTACAAAAGGCAGAAAAACTCAAGGGGGCTTAATCTATGGCAACGATTAAGCTGGAACTTGTCACTCCCGAAGGCGGAAAAGTTTTTGGGCAAGATATCGATATGTTAATCGTACGTTCAACCGCCGGCGAATTGGGAATTTTGCCTAAACACGCAAGACTTTTGACAGAGTTATTGCCGCACGCAATGCGCGTGAAGTTTGAAGGCGCAGAGCATTTAGTTGCGGTAGGCGGCGGCTTTATGGAAGTCACGCCGGATAAAATTACCATTCTTGCTGATTCAGCTGAATTGCCGGAAAAGATAGACGTTGACCGCGCTAAATCTGCTTACAAACGCGCAGAGGACAGAATTAACGCCTACAAAAATTCGCCTAAAGATTCGGAGATTGACATTAAACGCGCAGAAGCCGCATTGGCTCGCGCTAAGGCAAGATTATTGGTTAAAAATATTCCCATAAATTGAAATTAATTTTTTAACAAAAAAAATTTCCGCCTGATAATTCGTCAGGCGGTTTTTTTAAGGAGGCTTAATTATGTCCGAAAATCAATCTCATGCCGGAAATCAACTCTACGATGATAAATTCTATCGTGCACAAAAAGATGACTCGTTTATATCTGCAAAAATAGTTTTACCTATTGTTGAAAAAGTTGTTCACCCTCGCAATGTAATTGACATAGGTTGCGGAGTCGGCACTTGGCTTGCCGCGTGGAAAAATCTTTTCGGCGTAAAAATTTATGGTGTTGACGGTGATTATGTAGATCGTTCACAACTTTTTATTGATGAAAAAGATTTTTATCCATTGAACCTGGAAAAAAGGGGGGGGGTAAGTGATTTATTTGTCGATAAAAAATTTGACTTAGTTGAATCACTTGAAGTGGCTGAGCATTTATCGCCGGAAAGAGCGGACAGTTTTGTTGAAGATTTAACGAAATTGGGAGACATCATTTTATTCAGCGCGGCAATCATTGGACAAACCGGTACCAATCACGTTAATGAACAAATGCAGTCATATTGGGCAAAAAAGTTTTTAAGTTTAGGTTATGTCGGAATTGATTGCATTCGTTCTAAAATTTGGAACTATCAGCAAGTTGTAACTTGTTATCGACAAAATACTTTTTTATATGTCAATAGTAAAGAACTTTATCGTTATCCGGAATTGCATAAATTTTATTTAGAAAATGGCGATAATATTATTTATGATATTGTTCATCCCGAAAATTGGATTAACAGATTGATGTATTTTCAAAATACAGTTCAACAATTTAACGCTTACTTGGAACAAATTCAGAAAAAATAAATCTTTTTTTGAGCTGAATGTTACAAAAAAAAATTTCCGCCTGATAATTCGTCAGGCGGTTTTTTAATATAAGCTATACTTTGAAGGGTAAACAAATTTAATGTCGAAATTGAAAATAAAACTTTATATTAACTTATGTGTGAGAGGGGAAAAACGAGGTGTTTGCTATTAAAATCAAAATATTTTCTGTCATAATTTGCGCAGTGGCGTTGCTTTTGGCAGGTTGCGGCGGAGAAGAAGAGGAAAATCAAGCGCTGCATGAAATGCCGACACGAGTTAAGGCGGTGAAAGTTTTAACAACAAACGCGCCGTTTACATTGTCTTACAGCGGACAAATTGTCGACCGCGACGAAATGAAAGTACAATCAAAAGTCAGCGGCACTGTTGTAGAAAAGTACGTTAAAGGCGGGCAAAATGTTGTAGCAGGGCAAATTTTATTCAAAATAGACGATCGCCAATACACAGCGGCAGTTTTGCAAGCAGAAGCAAATTTAGCTAAGTCTCAAACCAGTTTAGCTAAAGAACGCGTCGACCTTCAACGTGACGAGGAACTTTGGCAGGAACACGCGATATCCGAACAGACGCTTACCAATCAACGCGCAACCGTAAAATCGCAAGAATCCGAAGTTGCCGCCAATGAAGCACTTTTACAAAAGGCTAAAGATGATCTTGCCGATACAATTGTTTACGCGCCGATGAGCGGCAGGCTCGGCATTGACGATGTGCCGATTGGAACTCTTTCGACTGCCGGAAATACTGCACTTGCAACAATCGGTGTGGTTGATCCCGTATTCGTACAGTTTGCCGTTTCTGAACAAGAATATTTGCGCTTTGCAAGAGCTACAACGGATTCAAATGACAGAAATCGAGAAAGATTTAAAATTTCCTTGACGTTAGCCGACGGTTCAAGCTATCCGTATTTAGGCGAATTTGCCGAATACGACAGGACGCTTGGAAATGAAACCGGCACGTTGACGATTCGTACAATATTTAGAAATCCCGAAGGTTTACTGGTACCCGGTATGTATGCACGCGTCGAAATTGACGGGCTTAGAATCCCCAATGCAATGCTTGTTCCCGAGCGCGCTCTTCAACAACTTTTGGGCGAAACTATGGTTATAGTTGCTCAAAGTGACAACAAGTCTGCAGTACGAAAAGTTACGATCGGTGAAAAAATCGGTTCATATTATGTTGTAAAAAGCGGATTAAAGCCTGACGATTTGGTTATAGTCGAAGGACTGACAATGTTGCGTGAGGGTATGCCTTTGGAAGTTACACAAGTCACAGATAAAGATATGGGCTTTTCTTTCACGCCCAGTGCACAAATTTTTGACGTAGAAAAGACCGCAAAGGCTAATTGAGGTGGTTGAAACATGGCAAAGTTTTTTATTCACAGACCGGTTTTCGCCATCGTCATAGCGATTATAATTAGTCTTATCGGCATAATTGCGGGGCTTAATACGCCGATAGCTCAATATCCAAACATTTCTCCTCCCACAATCAATGTCAGCGCTTACTACACCGGCGCTAATGCAAACGTTGTCAATCAAGCTGTCGCGCAGGTTATTGAAAATCGCGTCAACGGCACACAGGGAATGGATTACATGAGTTCCAATTCAAATGACGACGGAAGTTATTCGCTACATGTATTTTTTGAAGTCGGCTCGGACGGCGACATGGACTCGGTTAAAGTTCAAAATAATGTTGCAACCGCCAATTCAAGCTTGCCGGAAACAGTTATTGCCGCCGGTGTAACTACCGCTAAATCTTCGCAGGATATGGCAATGGTTTTTGCTTTTTACTGCGACAACGGGCTTTACGATACGGCTTTCATCAAAAATTACGCTGATATTTACATTGCCGACGATTTGAAACGTGTTAAAGGCGTCGGTCAAGTTCAAATTTTAAGCGCGGATTATGCTTTACGTGTTTGGATTAATCCTGAAAAACTTGCAAATTTCGGTTTAACTGTTGCTGATGTTCAAAACGCAATCAGAACGCAAAACGCACAAGCGGCGGCAGGGTCTATCGGTAAATTGCCGGTAGCACAGGGACAGGAAAAAGAATATACCGGTCAAATTCAAGGCAGATTGGAGACGCCGCAACAATTTGAAAATATTATCTTGAAAACCGGCGACGCAGGCGCATTTGTATATTTAAAAGATGTTGCACGAGTTGAAATTGGGCAAAAATCCAACACTTATATCGGTAAGTTCAACGGCTATTCTTCTGTGCCGTTCATAATCAACTTGACAAGTGACGCAAATGCGCTTGAAACAGTCGGCGAAGTTAAAGAAATTCTTCAAGCGGCAGAAAAAAATTTACCAGAAGGCATTAAGTACGGTCAAATTCTTGACAACACGGAATTTATAAAAGCGTCCATTAACGAAGTCGCTCATACATTTTTTGAGGCGCTTTTACTTGTCGTATTGGTAATTTTTGTTTTCCTGCAGAGTTGGCGTGCAACAATTATTCCGTTATTGGCAGTCCCCGTCTCACTTTTAGGAACTTTCGCGGCATTTACGGTGCTTGACTTCACGATTAACACGCTTACACTTTTTGCAATGGTTTTGGCAATAGGTCTTGTCGTTGACGACGCGATAGTTGTTATAGAAAACGTCGAACAGCACATGGAGCACGGTCTTGGTCCCGTTGAAGCTACGGAAGTAGCTATGGAAGAGGTTCAAGGTCCGGTTGTAGCTATCGCGTTTGTTTTATCGGCAGTCTTTATTCCGATAGCGTTTTTGGGCGGCATGACAGGCATTTTGTATCGGCAATTCGCGCTTACAATCGCCGTATCAATGGCTTTATCGGCGTTTGTTGCATTAACGTTGACTCCGGCACTTTGTGCGTTAATTCTCAAGCCGCACGAACACGGCAAGAAAAATTTCTTCAGTAAATTTTTTGATGCATTTAATAACTGGTTTGAGCGTACAAAAAATTCTTATGTCGGCATTGTCGCAAAAATCATTTCCGGCTCTAAATTGGCGATAATTTTTTTATTAATTGTCTGCGGCTTGACGGGTTTACTTTTTAAAATTTTGCCGTCAACATTTGTACCTGACGAGGATCAAGGTTACTTTGTAGCCGCCATAATATCGCCTGAAGGCACTTCGCTTAACAGAACTTCTGTGACGACAGACAAGGTAGCCGCCGCTATTCGTGAAAATGTTCCGGGCGTCAAAGATATTATTTCTGTTGCAGGTTACAATATAGTTTCAAGCGGTACAAAATCTTCGGCGGCGACATTGTTCATCAGTATGTATAATTGGGCGGAAAGAAAAGACTTTGAAAAATCTGTAACTTCCGCGATTAATAATGTTTTTATGGTAGGTAACGGCGTAGCGCCGGAAGCTTTTGTAATGGGCTTTAACCCGCCTGCTTTACCCGGTCTCGGCAGTGTAGGCGGCTTGACAATGCAACTTATTGATTTGGAAAGTCACCCTGACAATGTACTTTCCGATATAACTAATAAAATTGTTCAAGCGGCTAATGCGCGTCCCGAACTTCAAGGCGTCTCTACAACTTTCAGCGTGACTTCGCCCAGTTATAAATACGAACTCGATCAGAAGAAAATTGAAATGCTCGGCGTAAATCTTGCTGACGTTTATAGCGCCTTGCAGGTAAATTTCGGCGGCATGGAAGTTGACGACTATAACAGGTTTGGGCGTACTTATAAAGTTGTCATGCAGTCCGACGTTTACTTTCGCGGTGAAATCGACATGCTGAGATTTATGTTCGTTAAAGGTTCTAACGGGCAATCTGTTCCGCTGGATACTTTGATCAGTTACAAGATGAACACCGGCACAATGCAGGTAACTCGTTTTAACGGTAAACGATCTGTATTGATTCAAGGTCAACCGGCGGAAGGTTATTCGTCAGGTCAAGCAATGGCGGCATTGGAAGCCGTTGTGCATGAAGTAGCACCTACAGGTTTTGGTATAGAATGGTCGGGACAATCCCGCGAAGAACAAAAAGCCTCCGGCTCGACAGGTCAAGTTATGGCGTTGGCGTTAGTATTCGTCTTCTTATGTCTTGCCGCGCTGTATGAAAGCTGGTCAGTGCCGTTTTCAGTTTTGATGACTGTACCGACGGGAGTTTTCGGCGCTCTGCTTTCAGAATTTGTTTTGAACTACTACACAAATAATTTCGGCATAGGCAATCCAGGTTTTCAAAACAGCATCTACATGCAAATTGGCGTTATTATGATTATGGGGCTTGCCGCTAAAAACGCGATATTGATTGTCGAATTTGCTAAAGTTCGCACGGATAAGGGCATGGAGGCGGTTCAAGCGTCTCTTGAATCGGCGGGATTGAGACTTCGCCCGATATTGATGACCTCATTTGCATTTATAATCGGTTGCTTACCTTTAGCAATAGCTACCGGCGCGGGTTCGGCGTCCAGAAATTCAATGGGTGTGGCAGTTGTCGGCGGCATGACTGTAGCGACGTTTTTGGGAATATTTTTAATTCCCGTCTTCTACGTGGTAGTTCAAAATATCGTGCATAAACTTTTTGGAAAAGATAAAAAAGTTGTTTTAGAAAAAAGTTCATCATCGGCAGAATAAACGGCGACACTTGCAAATAAATTTTCAACTCATTAAGGCGTGTTGAATTAAAAATTTAAAATTTAAAATTAAAAAAATCCCAACGATTTTTATCGAAGGGATTAATTTTTTCATGGGGTTGAAATTTTTTATTTAATCATAGCGAGAATGTCCGAAAGATTTTTAGGTTCGACAATTTCTTTAAATCTCACGTTAGGATACTTATTGCGGAGGAATTTCATCATACCGGCTTGATCTAAAGTTTGTCCCGTCGCCTTAACGGTGTAGGAATTGCCTGTGCCGCCCAATGCCGCCACTCCGCCGTGATCTTCTACGCTGATACCGATGCTGTTAAGCGCCGAACGCATTCCGGCAAAATTTACCAAGCCGTTCGCGCCTAAAGCATTGTCAAAACCTGCTTGAAACATAAATCCTGCTACATTGTAGCTGTCAACATAAGTGCCGCCGTTTACATTATCGAGTTCCTCTTCACTCATCATTTCATTTTTAAATTCTTCAGCCATTTTAAAAACTTCCTTTCAGTTTCAAATTTTAATTTTTTATTTCTAAACATTATACGCTACAAATTAAAAAATATTAATTCTTCCAAAAAAAATATTAATTCTTCCAAAAAATTTTTTATCTGCGCGGAGGCGGAACTTTTTTATTTTTAAGGCGATAGACATACGCCAAAACTTCTGCGACGGCTTGATACAAATCCTGCGGCACAACGTCACCGATTTCAACAGATTCATAAAGCGCACGCGCCAGCGGTTTATTCTCCACAATCGGAATACGGTGTTCACGCGCCGTCGCTTTAATTTTTTCCGCAACTAAATCTTGCCCTTTAGCCAAAATTTTTGGCGCGACCATTCCTTTTTTATACATCAGCGCTATTGCCAAGTGAGTCGGGTTTGTGACGATAACGTCGGCTTTCGGCACTTCCTGCATCATACGCGCCATTGCCAGTTGTCTTTGTTTTTGTTTAATTTTTCCTTTAATCTGCGGATCGCCTTCCATTTGTTTATACTCGTCTTTAACTTCCTGCTTTGTCATCATCAAATCCTGCGTTGTCTGCCAGCGTTGGTAGGCGTAATCCGCCGCCGCTAGCACCAAAATTACCGTGATAACTTGAAATGACATTACAAAAATTTTATCCGCAATTTCGGCTAAGCTATGTTCCAAGTCGAAATAAATAAAGTACGGCATAAACGGTATTTCATCTTTCAGATACAGGTACAAAAAAAATCCAATTACAATGATTTTGAACAGAGATTTTATCAATTCGACGAGTGCGCGTTTTGAAAAAAGTCTGCCGAAACCGTTTATTGGATTCAAATTGCTCAATTTTGGTTCAAGTTTTTCGGTTGAAAACATAAATCCGACTTGATAAATATTTATTCCAAGCGCAAAAATTAAAACGCCGAACATTACCGGAAATGCGGTAGTCACCATGACTTGAACAACGTCCAAAAAAATTTTCATAACGTCTTCAATTGAGGTGCCGGTTTCATGCAAATGCGAAAAAATATAAGCGGAATAATCGGCGACGTTGAAATACATGTATTCCCATAAAAGTTTTATCACTAAAAATCCTGCCAAAAGTACGAAGGCGGTATTAAGCTCCTGACTTTTAGCAATTTGCCCCTTTTTCTTCGCGTCTTCGCGGCGTTTAGAAGTAGGCTCTTCAGTCTTATCACCTTCAGCAAAACGTTGAAGATCGAAAGTAAAATTTTTGGCAGGAACGCTTTTTATATCAATGTCATCAAGGTGAAATGAGTTTAATCGCCGTCGAAATGCTTGAATACATATCATCGAACATCACATCCAAAAATAAAACGTAAAACGGCATTAAAAGCGCCAGCATCGCCGTACCTATCATAAGATGCATTGGCACGCCGATAACAAAAATATTCATCTGCGGCATTGTGCGAGCAAGGATACCCATTCCGACATTTGTCATTAAAATTGAAAAAGTTACCGGCATTGCGATTTTCATTCCGACAAGAAAAATGCCGTTTGTAATGTTGCCGATAAAATTTGCCATTGAGTCATTCCAAACTATGGAGTTAATCGGTACAGAGCGAAAACTTTCAACCAGCGCGGCGATAATCATATGGTGACCGTTTACCGTCAAAAAATAAATTATCGTCAAGTTGTAGAGAAATGAACCGATAAGCGGCGATTGTTCATTTGAAGTAGGATCCATAACCTGCGCGATTGTGTAGCCGACCTGCATATCCATAATTTTGCCCGCCATTGTAATTGCGGCAAGTATGACGTAGCCGACAAAACCGATAAGCCAGCCGATAAAAAGTTCTTGTACGACGAGTGCCGCGAACATTGCAATGGTTTCCGGCGTTTCGACAATCATTTCATTCATCAGCACGGGAAAAGTTAAAACTGCAATTACAAACGCCGTAGCCGCGCGAATTTGCACGGGAATATTTTGACTGCCGAAAAAAGGCGATATAAAAAAAATTCCGCTTGTACGAGTCAGTACCAGCAGAAATCCCGCTATTTGCCCTTGCAATATGTCAAAAAAATCTATCTCCGTCAAAATGTTACCTCGTTTATCAGGTGTTAGCTGTTAGCTTTTAGCGGTTAGTTGTTAGCTGTTAGTTACGTCAACCGCGCAGGTATGCTTGTAAAAATTCCGGAAAAATATTCTACCATAAGACTAAGCATCCAGGGTCCGAAAATCAAAATCGCTACGAAGACGGCAATAATTTTCGGTATGAATGCCAACGTTTGCTCTTGAATTGACGTTGTAGCTTGAAAGACGCTTACCATTAAGCCGACCGTTAAGCCTAAGCCGAGCATTGGCGCCGATACAAGCAAAACTATCATAAGCGCTTCTTGTGCAAGTTGTATTACCAAATCTCCCGACATTGCGCCGCCTCCTGTGAAAATTTTTAACCAAATTGAACTCTTTGCATTACCATTTTGCAAACTTCATTTTGCGCCACGAATTGATTAATACTTTGAAAACCTTTCATAAGATATTCACGCTCAATACCGATGTAATATCGATTTATGCCGAAATTCCATGCAAGTATATAATCGTTTGCCAAGAGTATATCTTCCCACTTATCGTGACAGGGGATATTTGTTCCCGGCAAAGTAGCTTCTATTGCAAAAATATACGGACGGAATTTTTGCCAATCCTTTATGCCTTCCAAAACTTCGCGCTCAAAACCTTCCACGTCGATTTTGCAAAAATGTATATCTTGCTTAGGGTCGCAGTATCTTTCGTGAACTTCCGACAACGTTAAAATTTTTTTCAATCTGCGCGGTACGTTAGCGACATTCCATTTATCTGAAACTTCGCTTGAAAAAGTTGCACCCATACCCGCGCCTGCCAATTCAATTTTGTCAGATTCTTTACCAAGACCGACACAAAGATTTATGTCACGCGGACGCTGTTCAATCAGCAACGCGCATTGATCGGCTAAAGGCTCAACATTAATGCCATGCCAACCTCTGTCATAAAAAAATTTTGTCACGCTGAAAAGGGTAGGGTCATTAGCTCCTACATCAATGTAAAAGCCGTCCGTACCCCCCCCCTATGGCGTCTTTGAGTGCGCAATAAAGGATTAAATCTTCAAATTCTTGAGCATAAGATTCAAAGCGCAAAATGTTTCCTCCTATCGAAAACTAACTATAATGGAATTAATCAGCAAATGCCAGCCGTCAATCATAACGAAGAGCAGAATTTTAAACGGCAGGGAAATCATAACCGGCGGCAACATCATCATACCCATTGACATAAGCGTAGTTGCGACAATCATATCAATAACAATGAAGGGGACGTAAATCATAAAGCCGATTTGAAAACCCGTGCGAAGTTCGCTAATCATAAATGCCGGAATTAATACGAAGGTTGAAACATCTTCCTGCGTTTCGGGTCTTTCAGCGTTAGAAAGGTTGACGAATAGTGCTAAGTCCGATTCGCGCGTCTGCCGGAACATAAATTCACGTATCGGCGCAATGGTTTTGTCAATCGCTTCCTCCTGCGAAATTTGCCCGTTCAAGTACGGTTGAATACCTTCGTCATTGGCTTGACTCCAATACGGCGACATTATGTAAAATGTCATGAACATTGCAAGACCGAGTACAACTTGGTTTGGCGGTACGTTTTGCGTAGACATGGCATTTCGCAGAAAGCCGATAACTACGACGATTCGCACAAAGGAAGTTGTCATTATCAAAATGCCCGGCGCAATGGTCACAATCGTAAGCAACGCCAATACTTGAAGTGTTGACGATACATCAGCGGGAGTGCTTGCCGTACCGACTTCGACATTGACGCTTGGAAGTACCGGTGCTGCCTCGACTAAATTTGCGCAAAATAAAAAAAGTAACGTCGCGCAGGTTAAAAGGCGTAATGCAACAGTTTTACTACTCACTATTAACTACTCACCACTGACTATTAACTACTCACTATTAACTACTGACTACTCACTACTTACTACTTACTAAATCACTTTTTTCTGAACGGCGGCTGAATTTTTTGTACAAGTTCTGAAATTGTACCAAAATCTTTAGGAAAAATATCTGCCGGAGCATTTTCCTGCAAATTTTCTATAGTTTCGTCGTCGGTAATTTCGCTTAAAAGCGTAATATTATGGTCAGTCACGCCCAATAAAAATACCCTGCCGGCAATTTTCACTACACAGACAGAGCGGTTAGGACCTAATGGCAAATTTTCAAGCACTCTGCCGCCGCCTGAAGATCGTGCGCTGAAACGACTGCCGATAAATCTTGCCGTGAAGTACGCCAACCCTACAACAAAGGCAAATACGGCGACTAAACTTATAAGATAGGCAAGAGTTGACCACCACGAGACGGCGGCAGGTTTCGGCGTACTTTCAATATCGTAGTTCGCCAAATACCCGCCGTCAGCTCCGGCGGCTTCACAGCCGAAATTCAGCGTTATGCAAAAGAGTGCAAGTAAAACCGGCAGGAAATATTTAAACCCGTATTGCATTACCCTACGGCTTTTTTTACGGCTTCAAGTACACGATCTGCTTGGAAAGGCTTTACGATAAAATCACGTGCGCCGGCTTGAATCGCTTCGATAACCATTGCCTGTTGTCCCATAGCGCTGCACATTACGATTTTAGCGTTGGGGTCAATCTTTCTAATCGCCTTAACGGCGGAAATGCCATCCATCTCCGGCATTGTAATATCCATTGTTGTCAAATCAGGGTGCAGGTCTTTATATTTTTCGACGGCCTTCATACCGTTTTCAGCTTCGCCGACGACTTCATATCCGTTTTTGGTCAAAATGTCCTTAACCATCATTCTCATAAATGCCGCGTCGTCAACGACCAACACTCTTACTGCCATAAAACATCTCTCCCATGAATTTTAAATCCTAAAAGCAAAAATATTCTTGTCAAAGCAAAGTTTAAAGCATTATACCGCATATGTCAAAAATCGGCAAGATTTTTTTAGCCGCCTAGACAAATTGGTGGCAATTTTTCAGTTTCAATATAAAAGTTAATCGGTATAACGTACATTGATATTAAGCAAGTTTAGCGGCGCGTTCTTGAGGTGATGCAATTTCCGTAATGCGGACGCCAAAATTTTCATCAATGACTACAACTTCACCTTTTGCCAAGTACTGACCGTTTACCAAAATTTCGACAGGTTCGCCTGCCAATTTTTCCAATTCCACGATTGCGCCGTTTGTAAGTTCCAAAATTTCCTTAATAGATTTTCTTGTACGACCGAGTTCAACCGTAATTTGGAGCGGAACATCCAAAATTAAGCCGATATTTGCTTCGTTTACTTGTACAGGT
>CAJOKY010000039.1 GCA_905235425.1 uncultured Selenomonadaceae bacterium | reverse complement strand
CCTAGCACCTAAAAGCTAATCACTAACCGCTAACAGCTAAAAGCTAACAGCTAACCGCTAATAAAGGAGTGGCAGAAATGTTTGTGGCAAACAGAATGACTAAACATCCCGTCAGCGTGACGAGCAACGCAACTATCGGCGAAGTAGATAGATTGATGAAGAAACATAAATTTCATAGAATGCTTGTAATTGATAACGGCAAACTTGTAGGCTACTTAAGCGATCGTGACATTATGCGCGTTACGCCGTCTCCTGCAACTTCCCTTTCCAAATTTGAAATTCGCGCACTCCTTGACAAACTCAGCGTAAAAGATATTATGCAGACAAAAGTTGTCACGGTAAATGAAGACGCGACGATTGAAGAGGCGGCGCTCATTATGTACCAAAACAAAGTCGGCGGCTTGCCCGTACTTTCTGAAGTCGGCGCCATTATCACCGCTACCGATATTTTGAAAACTTTTGTCGACGTTATGGGACTGCCGCGCGGCAACAAAACGCGTATGACTTTGGAAGTCAGCAACGAAATCGGCACGGTTGCCGCCATTACGAAAATTTTTGCCGATAACGGCGTTAATCTCGACAGCTTGATAACCTGCAGTCACGACGGCAAGCGCTATGAAATTGTCGTGCGCCTTGACGACCGCACTCAGGGCTTTGATGACGTTAAACGCCAGCTTGAAATTCACGGCTACAAAATTGTTCACGTCGCGAAAATTGGCTAATCGGAGTTGAATTTTGAAACAGGCGTGTTAAAATTTATAGGCGGTCTTCAATTCGCATCGATAAAAAATTTAATCGAATTGAAACCGCCTCCACTTTTAACATCTTATTTACATTCAGCTCCACTAAACTTATTTGTAGTTGTATATTATATGAGTAGATATAAGATTATTAAGCTTTATATAAGAAAGGAAGTATTAATGATGGAAAGAGCTTATAATACATTTGTTGGTTGTGATGCAAATTTTCGATATGATAATTCTTTAACAGAAAAAGACAACTATCAAAGATTCTACGATTACTTCAAATATCGTGCAGATACATATAATGAACATAAATGGGCTCGCATTTTCAAAATGTGTGAACTGACCGATGAAGTGATTAAAGAAGAATACGATTCAGAAATCAAGAGACTTATTGATATGGAGCTGATTGAACCTCCTATATCATCTTTTCATTTATATTATATATCATGGAAAAGATGGTGGTGTGAAATAAAGAACACTAAACCCATAGACCGGTGGAATTCTCTTGATAACTGTGTATATTTTGATGTGATTTGTTATGCAGACCTAGATGAAAACGTTAAACGTCAAATCAAAGACTGGAGCAAATATTATAACGAAGAAAGATTAAAAAGAAAGTATAGATTAAGAAAAAACATGGATGAATTGTGTCATATGTATGATGACTACAAGTCTAAAACAGTTACAGTAGATATGGAAGAAGTTAATATGTTGTCACTTGATTGGCTCGCGCTGAAAACCAAATTTGACGAAGGCGCTGACACTTCGCCTATACGTTACGCGATATCGATAAAAAATTTGACAGAATACTTGATATTGCATTTTGAAAATTACGTTGTTGAAAAAGCCGACGTACTTTCTGAATTGCAAAAACTTTCATTGCCGCAGGAATTGTTACCTAACGTGAAAAAAGTTCGCGCAGATTTAAAAAATTTCAATGCCGACGCGCAGAATATTTATGACCAATTCATTAACGCCGGACATTTACAAGATTTAAACTCTGCGAATAAAGAAGTTTATCCTCCTTTTTCACTGGTTACTGAAACACTTACTGAAAAAATTCGACAAGTAATTTTGAGAATAGAACTTTTTGAAACTATGCCGGATTTTGTACGCGCAGTTTGCGAATATCCAAAAGTTAATGGCGCGACTACACACGTTTTTAGAATCTATAACGACGAGATATCTGAATCCGCCGTGACTGAACCAATTTCAGATGAAACAATTTCAGATTTAGTCAGCTACGTATTGGACGGGCATTTACGTCAAGAAATTGTGAAAAAGACAGCGGCAGAGCGTGTACTTGAAATTCTTACTTCATATCGCAACTCGCTGAATGAAACACAGACAAATTCCGACAGTGCAAATATAGACGAAAATATAAAGCGTTTCGGCAAAATTTGTAAAAGCAAATTGAAAGAAATTGACGAAATTTTAACAGACGAGTCAGAAAAAATTTGGTTGCGTATTAACTGCATAGAAAAAATTTCCGACTAGTCGAAAAAGGGACGGTGGTACTTTGGTTAAAGGCGTTATCTTCGACATTGACGGCACGCTTTACAGCTACTTGGCAAATGATAAAGTTGCGGTGAAAAGTCTTTGCGAATTTGCAGAAAAAAACTTGGCAGTGGACAAGGAAAATTTTTTGAAGGCATATTGCGAAGGGCGTCGAATAGTAAAGGAGCGATTAACGGACGGCGGCTCACGGCACAGCAGGATTTTATTCTTTCAAAATACGCTTGAACTTCTCGGAAAAAATCCTTTTCATTACATTGGCGAAATGTACGAGTGCTACTGGAGCAATTTTTTAAAGGGCATGAAAACTTTCGACGGCGCGGCGGAATTTATACGCAAGCTGAAAGAGAACGGCATAAAAATTGCCCTTTGCACTGACATGACCGCGCAGATTCAGTACAGAAAAATTCATCAGCTGGGCTTGTGCGATTACATAGATTTTATGGTAAGCAGTGAAGAGACGGGACTTGAAAAGCCCGCACCGATTATGTTTGAACTGGCGCTTAAAAAGTTAAATGTAGACGCTAAAGACGCGGCGTACTTCGGCGACAGTTTGGAACGTGACATTAAAGGTGCGTCAAATCTCGGCATAACGCCTTTTTGGTATATCGGAGAAAGACAAGTTGAAGATACAGAGTTTGATTGCGTTAAAATTCGCTCCTACCATGAAGTTATCGGTTCAAAATTTTTCTTTAATGTCTAGTGATTAGTGATTAGTGATTAGCAATTAGCGATTAGCGATTAGCAATTAGCTAACGGCTAAAAGCTAACAGCTACCGGCTAAAAGCTAACAGCTACCGGCTAACGGCTAACGGCTAACAGCTAAATTCGGAGGTGATTCAAATGCGGCTGATTATCGGAATAACAGGCGCAAGCGGAATTTTGATAGCTGTTACTCTTTTACAAAAATTAAAAGAAATGGACGACGTAGAAACGCACTTGATAATTACCGACGGAGGCGAACTTACAATTCGCGACGAGACGGAATTTGATGTTTACGATATCAAACGCCTTGCCGACGTAGTTTATGACGTTCACGAAATGGACGCGGCTATTGCAAGCGGCAGTTTTGTAGTCGAAGGCATGGTAATTGTTCCCTGCACCATGAAAACGGTTGCGGGAATTGCCTGCGGTTACAGCGACAATTTACTTTTACGCGCCGCCGATGTTTGCGTTAAGGAAAGACGCAAATTAATTTTGGTGCCGCGTGAGATGCCTTTCAGCCGAATACACCTTCGCAATATGAATGATTTGGCAAATTTGGGCGTCGTGATTATGCCGCCGGTTATGACATTCTACAACACCGAGCCTACAATTGAATCTCATGTAAACCACATTGTCAATAAAATTTTATTCCAGCTCGGCTTACCTGCCGATATCAAAGAATGGCAAGGCGGAAAAAGAAATTAAGAATTAAGAATTTAGAATTCTGCTCCCTAATCCCTGTTCCCTAATCCCTAAAATGTATACAATATTTTTGGTTAGAGAATCTATACAAAAAAATTATAACGTGATAAAATTTCCTCCAATGTAAGGAGGAATTTTTTATGTCAGTTATGCAAAATTATGTGGATGATGTTCTTGCGTTAGTTAAACAGCGCGATCCCGACCAGCCGGAATTTTATAACACGGTGCGCGAAGTTTTTACGTCGATTATACCTTTCTTGGAAAAAAATCCGCAGTACAAGGCGGAAAAAATGCTTGAACGTATGATTGAGCCTGAAAGAATTGTAACTTTCCGCGTAGTTTGGCAGGACGATAAAAACGAAACGCATATCAATCGCGGCTATCGCGTACAAATGAACTCGGCTATCGGTCCTTACAAAGGCGGCTTGCGTTTTCACCCCAGCGTAAACCTCAGCATTTTGAAGTTTTTGGCATTTGAACAGGTCTTCAAAAATTCGCTTACCAGTTTACCGATTGGCGGCGGCAAAGGCGGTTCGGACTTCGATCCCAAAGGTAAATCCGACAACGAAGTTATGAAATTCTGCCAAGCTTTTATGACGGAGCTTTATCGCCACATTGGTCCTCACGTTGACGTACCGGCAGGCGATATCGGCGTAGGCGGACGTGAAATCGGTTACCTTTTCGGACAGTACAAGCGCATTCGTGACGCTTATGATTCTGCGGTACTTACAGGCAAGGGCTTGACTTACGGCGGCAGTTTGACGCGTACCGAAGCGACGGGCTACGGTCTTTTGTACTTCGTGAAAAATATGCTTGACGAAAAAGGCATCAGCTTGCAGGGTAAAGTTGTTTCTGTCAGCGGTTCCGGCAACGTTGCCACTTACGCGATACAGAAGGCGCAGGAATTTGGCGCAAAGGTTGTCACCTGCTCTGATTCGGACGGTTATGTTTACGACCCCGATGGCATTGATATTAACACTGTCAAAGATATCAAGGAAGGTCATCGCGGACGTATCAAAGAATATATTCAAACTCATCCCAATGCTGAATATCATGAAGGTTGTCGCGGCGTATGGAGTGTTAAATGTGATATCGCTCTTCCCTGCGCGACACAAGGCGAACTTGATTTAGAGTCGGCAAAGCATTTGGTTGACAACGGTTGTAAAGTAGTTGCCGAAGGCGCTAACATGCCGTCAACGCTTGACGCTATAGATTACTTCCTGCAAAATAAAATTCTCTTCGGACCGGCGAAGGCGGCAAATGCGGGCGGCGTTGCTGTATCGGCACTTGAAATGAGTCAAAACTCCGAGCGCTTAAGCTGGACGTTTGAAGAAGTTGACAATAAACTTAAAGACATTATGGCGAACATTTACCGCAATGCAAAGAAAAATGCAATAGATTTCGGCGATCCCGACAATTTGGTAATGGGCGCGAACATTGCAGGTTTCAAAAAAGTTGCGGAAGCTATGGAAGCTCAAGGTCTTGTATAACACTTCAATTTTAAGTAGCATTTTAAAATTTTAATAAAGTCTGACACAAAAGGACGCGACGGAAAATTTCTGCCGCGTTTTTTTTGTTGTACCGATTTAAAACTTTTGCTAGAATAATTCATTGCATTAATTGTAGCAGTTGCACAGAGGTGAATTTAATGGTTTATTTAATCGGCGCAGGACCCGGCGACGCGGGACTTTTAACCGTGAAGGCAAGCGAAATTTTGAAAGCGGCTGACGTTGTAATTTATGACAGGCTTGCTGATGAAAGTATTTTGAACTACGCGCCAAATGCAAAGAAAATTTACGTAGGCAAGGCGGCGGGACAGCATACCTTGACGCAGGAAGAAATTAACAAAGTGCTTGTAGAAGAAGGCGCTAAAAATAATGTCGTCGTGCGGCTTAAAGGCGGCGACCCCTTTGTATTTGGACGCGGCGGCGAAGAGGCTTTATATCTGCGCGAAAATAATTTGGACTTTGAAATAATTTCCGGCGTGACAAGTGCAGTTGCAGTTCCGGCTTATGCGGGTATTCCCGTAACTCATCGCGGCGTTGCGGCGTCATTTACCGTAGTCACGGGACACGAAGACCCGACTAAGGCTGAATCAAGTATTAATTGGCGTGAACTGTCTACCGGTGCAGACACGCTGATTTTTTTAATGGGCATTGCCAATTTGCCGAAAATTACAGACAAACTCATTGAAAATGGTCGCGCTAAAAATACGCCTGCCGCCGTAATTCGCAACGGTACAAAATTTTCTCAAGAAGTTTTGGTAACGACGCTTGAAAATGCCGCGCGTGATGTTGAGTCTAAAAATATCAAGCCGCCTGCAATTTTTATTGTCGGTGAAGTTGTCAACCTGCGCGAAAAGCTGAATTGGTTCGACAACAAAATTTTATTCGGCAAAAAGTTTTTAAATACCCGTACAAGAGCGCAAGCGTCTAAGCTTACACGGCAACTTGAAAATCTCGGTGCTGAAGTTATTGAATTTCCCACAATAAAAATTACCGCGCCTTCCGATAACTACCGCAGTCTTGATGACGCGATAAAAAATTTAAGATCGTACGATTGGCTGATTTTCACCAGTACAAACGGCGTTGAGAAATTTTTTGAACGGCTGAATAAAAATTTTAAGCTTGACGCCCGCGCATTGGCTACGGCGAAGGTGGCGGCTATCGGCTCTGCTACGGCTGAATGTCTTGAAAATTTCGGCATAATTGCTGACGTTGTACCAAAAGATTTTCGCGCAGAAGGTTTAATCGACGCCTTTAAAAAACTAATACCTGTTCCCTGCTCCCTAATCCCTAAAATTTTAATCGTCCGCGCAGAAGTGGCACGCGATATTTTACCCGACGCCTTAAAAAATTTCGGCGCAGAAGTCACCGTAGCTCCCGCGTACAAAACTGAATCAGCTGTAGAAAATATTGCCGAAATTAAATCTTTGCTTGACGCAGGGCAAATTGACTTCGTGACGTTTACCAGTTCATCAACCGTTAAAAATTTTGTCGCCGCGCTTGGTACAGAAATTTTCGCGCAGTTTAAAACCGCCGCCATTGGTCCAATTACCGCGCAGACTTTAAAAGATTTCGGCGTTACTGCTGACATTGTCGCAGAGGAATTTACAATAGCCGGACTTGTCGACGCCATAAAAAATTTTTTCTCTAAAATTTAATTTGATTTTAATCCTGCATATATTGCCTTTTCATTTTTAACGATATAATATGCGGCGTAAACAAAATTGAACTTTCAAAAAATTTAAATTTAAATGAGGTGTATACCATGAGAGGTTACCACGACCACGACCACAACTATTACGACTACGACAACGAAGAAATTAACATTAACGTCAATGTGATTGAGTATGATGACGGTAACAACCGCGCCTACTCGCCGAGCTACAACTACAGTAATTATAATCAGAGCAATAACTACACGGAAAATAATACCTACGTTCAGAATAACAACTACACGCAGAACAATACCTATGTCAATAATTACTACAGCACCGATAATTACGGCGGCAACTACGGCTATTCCAACACTTCGACGCAGAGCAACAGCATTATCGGCTACGTACGCAACGTTTTCTATGAATCGTTTAGTAATTTCAGCTTTTCAAACGTCTTTTCAAGTCTCACGTCAAGAAGAGGTTTTGGACAGTCACTTTTCGGAAGTTCGTCACTTTTCAATTTCGGTATGCAGGCACTCGGTGCGATTGGCGGCAACTTGATTAAGAAATGGTTTGGCGGCAGTCAGCAATCCTACAGCGAATATTCATACGCCGCGCAGTCTTTTAAAAGCCTGACTGTTGAAGGCGACGGCAACAAAGAAGTTTGGCTGTCGAACGAAGCTGAAGAAGTTCAGATTAACGCGGTGAACACCTACGGCAGTAATATTCTTGCCGGTAACAATAAAGACAATCAGATTTTCGGCGGTAACGGAGATAATCAAATGTGGGGCGGCAGTGAGCGTACCAACGATTATCTTTTCGGCGGCGAAGGGCAGAATACTTTTTGGTACGGCAAAGGCGAAGGCATCGACCTTGTAGAAAATACAAAGACCGGCGACACGATTAACCTTTACAACGTCAATCTTGAAGATATCTCCAACTTGGAAATTACCGACAACTCCATTTCTCTCGTAATCGGCGAAGATCAAGGTATCGGCGTTACAAATTCCGACGAAGTCAGTCCGAACTTCAAACTTGCAAACGGTGAAACGTACAATTACAACCGCACGGTCGGTCAATGGCAACAGGCGTAAAATCTTGTAGCTGGTAGACGGTAGCTTGTAATGGCTAACAGCTAATCGCTAACCGCTAAACTCTAACGAAAAGCAGGACGAAAATTCCTGCTTTTTTTGTACAAAAATTTTTTATCCAATGTAAATTGTATGTTGCAATTTTTATTTTTAAGCGCTAAAATGTCGATATAAAAGGCAAGATTCAAATTGTAAATTTGTGAGAATTTTTGCGGCAGGAGGGATTGTAAGATGTTAAGGTTAAACATACGTCATCAGTTGCCGCAAACAGATTTACGTATTCAACGCGGGACACTTGACAGAGCAACTACCGTACCTTCACGAGTTCACACCGAAAATCAGCAGGCGCATTCCAGTAAATGGATAACTCAACCGCGCATAGAAAGTATTGATGCTTATGCAAGTCAACGTGTAACCGGCAGACGCACAATGCTTGATTTGGCACGTGAACGCGGTCAAAAAGGTATTTCTGACGTGCGCGCGGCTGATTCCCGCCATACGCAAAACGGCTGGGCAAATGCGGCGAACGGCGCTAAACGCGGTAATGACATTTCGGCGAAGTATCACAGCAAGCTTGTTGAGGGTATGGAAGCGGAACCGGTCTTTACCCTTGAATGGACAAAGGGCGTCGAAGTTCAAATAAGTACGTCACAGCTGATAGGTGATATTGATGTCGGCGATTTAACGGCAGAAATTCAAACAGCTCCCAGTGCCGAGATTCGTGCAACTCAAGGAAATACCCAAACTTATGTAAAAGATCAAGGCTTTATTCGGCGTTGGGTTACTGAAGACACTTACGATATTTACGCTTAATATTACGGCTTTTATTTCATGGAGGAAATTTGAATGAGAAAAGTACACACCGACATGTTCGGCGAGTTGGAAATTGACGAAAAGCGCATTGTTCACTTTAAAGACGGCATACCCGCCTTTGAACAGGAACATGAATTTATAATTCTTCCGTACAGTGAAGAAAGCCCTTATTATTTTATGCAGTCACTTTCAAGGCGCGATTTGGCGTTTATGTTGACTACTCCTGAACCCTTCTTTCCCGATTATTCTGCAGAAATTGACGATTCAACAGTAAAAGAACTCGGCATTGAAAATCCGGAAAATGTCTGCGTCTACACTGTTTTAACCATACCAAAAGAAAGAGATTATCGCGACATGACAGCTAACCTTTTGGCGCCGATAGTCATCAACACCGATAATATGTCGGCAAAGCAAATTGTGATGGACGGCAGTCATTACAACACTAAACACCGTCTCTTCCCGGAAAAAAAGGGGTAGGCGATTACAAAATATTCGGAAGGAGAAATTAAAGGCTAATGTTGGTTTTGACAAGAAAACCGCGTCAGCAAATAATGATTGGCGACAACATTGTAATAAATGTTGTTGAAGTTCAAGGAGAGAACGTGCGCATTGCTATTGACGCGCCGAGAGAGATAAAAATTTATCGCGGTGAAATATACCGTGCAATTCAGGAAGAAAATCAGAAGGCAGCCGCGCATATTAGAAATATTAATTTAAATGATGCGTTGCCTCTGAAATAAAAAAATGCCAATCAAGGAATGGCGCTTTTACTCGAAAAGTTGTTTCGAGTAACAGAATTTAAGGAGGAGTGAAAATCATGGCAGGAAGTGTACAAGACGTTATGTCGACGGCATTCGTTGCCGGAGGCGTTGGCGTACAATCAGAGCGTCCCGCAGCAAGCACGGGTTCGCAAGAGGCGGCTGTACCGGTTAAACAGCAACCGCAACCCAAAACCCAACCCCAACAGGAAGAAGCTCAGCAGGAGCAGTTCGTAAAACCCGGTTCTATGGACGAAGAGTCTACCAAAAATATGACGGAAGAACTCAACAAAGCTATGGAGAGGGCTAACAGTAACCTCGAATTTAAATATCACAAAGAAGTTAATATGATGTCGGTTGCAGTAGTCGACAAAACGTCAGGCAAAGTTATAAAGGAACTCCCGCCGGAAGAAATGGTCAATAACATGATTAAATCCAAAATTTGGATCGGCGCTTTCCTCGACAAGATCGCCTAAACTTTTTTTCAAAACACGAATACAACTTAAACGCTCAAATTTCGGCTTAAGTCGAAAATATTTTTACGGACTGCCGGTGAATTTCCTAGTACGCACTAACGTCTGCGAAATTTGCCGGCATTTTCTTAAAATTCACAAGGAGGGATAAAAATGGGCGTTAATGGAATTTACGGTCTGTCCGGCTCCGGTCTCGATGTCGAATCTATGGTTAAAGTCGGCATGATGAGCAAAGAGAACCAATTAGCCAAAATGCAACAGACGTACACTAAAAACGAGTGGAAAAAGGATGCTTACCTCGAAGTGTACAGCAAAATTCAAGACTACAACTCGTCGACTCTTTCAACTTATAAATTGTCAAGCAATATGAACGCACGCACCGCCACCAGCAGTAACGATCTTATCAAAGTGACGGCAAATGCATCCGCACCGGCAATGAATCATAACATAACCGTTGAAAGCACTGCTACCAACGCTTACCTTGTCGGTACTAACCAATTCACCAGTACAAAACTTAGTGATCTTGGCATTAGTGGCGACATAACATTTTATATTGGTGATACTACAGAGAGCGGCGTAACCCCTGCTACATATTCGTCTGCAACTTTCACAAGCAACAGCAATTTCTTTTCTAATAATTCAAAACAATTTCATAAAATATTAGAAGACGCATTGGCGGCTGAAGAAGATGCCATCGGTACAAGTAATCTTAATTCCACAAAAACAGCTCTTACATTTGACATTTATGACGAGAACGGTTACGCAGGCGTAGTTATTACCTATGCTGATATTGCCACTCTTCTTGCCGATAAAGACTCGACATTCCAAGATCTTGTCGACCTTATAAATGAAAAAATAGCCTATCCTGAAGACGAAGACAACGCCGCCGTCACAATTACCGCGTCTTATGATTCTGCGTCACAAAGTTTGACATTTACCAATAATGTTGCAACTGACAAGTCTACTGTTCAAGTTGATGTTAGTAACGGAATTGGCGGCGTAAACGGTTTTGGTAACTATATTTTAAAATCGCTTTATGACTCAACACATAATGAATCAACAACAGATACTTCGATAACGTATGACTCGGATAGCAAAATTTATAATTTATATATTGAAAATAATGAAGGTGGTACTCCGGCAGAATTAGCTACCGCTAATGCAAAAGAAATAAAGATTGCTGCGAGTGATATTGCGACCGGCGCCACTTTGTATGATTTAATTTCAAAAGTAAACAGTGCCGGAACAAGTATCCGTGCTACCTATGACTCGGTGCAAAATGAATTTTCTTTCTACAACATGAAAGTCGGCTCTGCAAACAGCATTACCATTCAATCCACATCCGATAATGCCACTAAGCTTCTCAATGCAATGGGTTTGAAATCTACCAGAAGCGGTTCAGACCTTTCAAATGTATCTGCAATGACATTTGCAAAGGATGACGTTCAGTATATTGAGGGCACCGATGCAAAAGTTTTGATTGACGGTAAATCTTATAATAATATCAGCGCCAATAATGTCACGGTGAACGGCGTAACGTACAATTTTGGCAATGTCACTGAAAAGACTTCGGCAGTAGTTACCGTTGAGCAGGACGTTGACAAAATCGTTGACAATGTAAAATCATTTGTTGAAAGCTACAACACGTTGCTCGGTGATTTGCAAGATATGTATCGCGAAGCGCCTAACAGCAGTTATGCGCCGTTGACAGATGCGCAGAAAGCTGAAATGACTGAAGAGCAGATTAAAAAGTGGGAAGAAAAAGCAAAAGCAGGTATGCTTTACCATGACAGTACTCTTCGCAAAATCATTGACCAAATGCGAAATGCCGTTTCCGGACAAGTACAAGGACTTGGCGATAATTACAAGTACGATACGGCTTATTCAATCGGCATTTCTACCAAAGGGCTTTATGGACAGATTCAGCTTGATGAAGACAAACTGCGTGCGGCATTAAATGACGATCCCGATTCGGTTTACAAAGTTTTTGCAACGCTTAAAGATGATACTAATGACATAACCAGAATTGATTCTGACAACAGCGGTATTGCCCAGCGTTTAAGCCAAATTGTGACAGATTCGGTTAAAAGTATCAACAACGTTGCAGGTACAAGCAAAGATACCAGCGACGACAGTCAGCTTAGTACGCTTTTACGCAACTTGCAGACAAAAATGAGTAGTTTCCAATCCATGATGAATGCCTTTGAAGAGTCTCTTTACAAAAAATATGACGCAATGGAGTCAACGCTGGCAATGCTCGGTTCGCAACTCAATTACGTCACCAGTATGTTTGCTTAAGTTAAAACATAAAATATATTAATCAGTAATAAGTGAAAGGTAAGGTGAAGTATGTATGGTGAATGCGGCGGAAGCATACAGGCAGCAACAAATTATGAATGCGCCTCCTGAACAGTTGACGCTCATGC
>CAJOKY010000038.1 GCA_905235425.1 uncultured Selenomonadaceae bacterium | reverse complement strand
TTTGATATATTTGGCAAAGTAATTTAATGTGGGTCGGCTCGCTGATATTTTTGGTAATGCTGGTAACGTTAATGCCGGAAGTCGGCGGCAGTTTTGGCTTGACAATGACGTTGCAAGGCGGTCAACTTTTCAGCCCGCTTTTTGGACAGATGAACGCAATGGCGCAACGTATGATTAAAATCTACACGGGCTTGACGCTTTTTAGTTTTGTACTGTTCAAATTGGCGGGGTTGAATTTTTGGGACGCGCTTTTAATGGCAATGCGCTGTATCTCTACCGGAGGCGGAAAATTTTTTCCCTGCATCGGCAACGCTTATGTAGAATATGCGGCGGCTTTTTCAATGTTTCTTGCGTGCGGAAATTTTTTACTTTACTACAGATTGATTCAGACTTTGCCGCCTCCGCGCAGAGGTGACAAGGTAAATATTTTTCGGCGTGTGATTGATTATGTTAAGCGATTCAAGCAAAATGTTTTCGACAACTTAAAAATTTTTTTCTCAAACTCTGAAGTAAAAACCTGTACACTGATAATTTTGTTCAGCGTCATATTTATTTTTTTTGCAATTCTTACGCGCGGCTATACGGCTGACATTGAATCGGCATTGAGGTACGCGCTTTTTCACGTGATATCCTTTTTAAGCACGACGGGAATAACTTTGCCGATAGACAATGACATACATGATTTTGACAAATTCATAGTATTTATAATGGCGGTATTCGGCGGCTGTATGGGGTCGGTAACCGGCGGCTTGAAGATGATGCGCGTATTGGTTTTGTTTAAATCGGCGGCGGCAGAAGTCACGCGTACAATGCACCCGCACATGATGACAAGTATTCGCGTAAATGGTAACGCCGTGCCGCGTGAAACAGTCGGACGCATTACGGCATTTTTCTTTTTGACATGCTTGACGCTATTTTTCTGCGCGGCGGTGTTAAGTTTTATGGGACCGCAGTTTTCAGAGGCGGTAGGGATATCGGCGGTGTGTTTGACAACGGTAGGAGCCTTGCCGGAGCTTATAGACGCGCAGATTTTTTT
Source organism: uncultured Selenomonadaceae bacterium (assembly GCA_905235425.1). Lineage (GTDB taxonomy): Bacteria > Bacillota > Negativicutes > Selenomonadales > Selenomonadaceae > Quinella. Next base: position 14,709 of record CAJOKY010000038.1, on the reverse strand, counting down.
GCAGTTATCAAGCGTAGCAAAGATTTTCTGCGCGGTTATTTTGGTAGTGGGCAGGTTAGAAATTTTTGCGTTGCTGATATTTATTGCAAGCGTTAATTCTAAAGGCAGGGGTATTAAGTAGAGGGTAGAAGGTAGAAGGTAGATTGTAGATTGTAGATTGTAAATTCTACTCCCTACTCTCTACTCTCTACCTCCTATTCCCTATTCCCTAATCCCTATTCCCTGTGCTATAATAAATGCCGATTTTTTTTATTGGAGGCTTGTGAATGAATTATCAAGAATTAATAACGTCACTGAAACAATTTTGGGCTAATCAAGGCTGCCTGCTTGCCGAACCCTACGACGTGGAAAAAGGCGCCGGTACAATGAGCCCTTATACATTTTTAAAAGTGTTGGGACCTGAACCCTGGAACGTTGCATACGTTGAACCTTCGCGCAGACCTGCCGACGGACGTTACGGCGATAACCCCAACCGACTTTATCAGCATCACCAACTGCAACTTATCATGCAGCCTTCGCCCGACAATATACAGGAATTGTACCTTGACAGTCTCGCGGCGATTGGGCTTGAAAAAGAAAAGCACGATATTCGTTTTGTTGAAGATAACTGGGAATCACCTACGCTTGGCGCATGGGGGCTCGGCTGGGAAGTTTGGCTCGACGGCATGGAAATTACGCAGTTCACATATTTTCAGCAGGTAGGCAGTCAAGACATTAAACCTACCGCCGTTGAAATTACGTACGGGCTTGAAAGGCTTGCAATGTACATTCAAGGCGTGGAAAATGTTTTTGACATTAAATGGACTGACAACGTGACTTACGGTGACGTGTTTCATCAAAACGAATTTGAACAATCCAGTTACGCCTTCGACGTTTCGGATGAAAATTTACTCTTCAATCTGTTTGAAAAGTACGAGGCTGAGGCGGTACGCGTCATTAAGTTGGGTTTTGTTCACCCCGCCTATGATTATGTCTTGAAGTGTTCGCATACGTTTAACCTGCTTGACGCACGCGGCGCTATAAGTGTAAGTGAACGCACGGCGTTTATCGGTCGTGTTAGAAAATTGGCGCGTATGTGTGCTGAAGAATATTTGAAACAGCGCGAAAAGCTGGGTTATCCTTTACTGAAAAAATCTGCGGAGGTGAAGGCGTAATGGCAGAAAAAAATTTACTCTTGGAAATCGGCACTGAAGAAATTCCCGCGCATGTAATGCCGCCGATTTTGAATCAATTAAAAACTTTGGCAGAAAAAAATTTAACCGACGCAAGATTAAAATTCGGCGAAGTTCAAACACTCGGCACGCCGCGCAGATTGGCTCTGTTGGTGAAAGGCATTGCAGAAAGTCAAGCCGACGTTGAAGAAGAAAAGCGCGGTCCTTCGGTGAAAATTGCCTTCGACGCGGAGGGTAAACCTTCAAAGGCGGCTATCGGTTTTGCACGCGGTCAAAAGGTAAACGCAGAAGATTTGGTGACACGTGACGGCTACGTTTACGCCGTAATTCATCAGCAGGGTAAACCTGCCGCAGAAATTTTAAAGACTCTCTTGCCGAAAATTATTTGTGACTTAAATTTTCCAAACAACATGCATTGGGGAAATTTGGACTTCAAATTTATTCGTCCCCTTCGCTGGATTGTCGCGTTGCTTGACGACGAAGTTATACCCTTTGAAGTTGCCAACGTTAAAAGCGGCAACACGTCACGCGGTCACAGAGTCTTAAGTACCGGCGAATTTGTTATAGATAACGCCGTTAATTATGTTTATACCTGCGTGAAAAATTTTGTCATAGTCGACCAAGACCAGCGCCGTAAAATGATAACCGCGCAGATTGAAGACGTTGCTAAGGAACGCGGCGGCATTGCGGAAATTTCCGACGACCTTTTGGAAGAAGTGCTGTACCTTGTCGAATATCCCACCGCACTTTCCGGCAACTTTGAAACAAAATATTTAAGCCTTCCGCCGGAAGCCGTAATAACGCCTATGCGCGATCATCAGCGTTACTTCCCCGTTAAAGACGCCGCAGGTAAACTTATGCCGATTTTCATAACCGTACGCAACGGCGGCAAAGATTATCTTGACATTGTACAGCACGGCAATGAACGCGTTTTGAAAGCCCGCCTTGAAGACGCGCAGTTTTTCTTCAATGAAGATCGTAAAAAGACGCTTGAACAGCACCGCGACAAATTGAAAACCGTCGTATTTCAAGAATCACTCGGTTCAATGTATCAAAAGACCGAACGTCTTATAAAACTTTGTGAAAAAATTTCTGATATGCTCGGCGAAAAAATTTCAGCTGATGACAGAAAAAATACCCTTCGTGCGGCAGAACTTTCAAAGGCAGATTTAGTCACCGGCATGGTCACTGAATTTACCGAATTGCAAGGCGTCATGGGCAGGGAATACGCTAAACTTGACGGCGAAAATTCGGAAGTTGCAACCGCGATTGATGAACATTATATGCCGCGTTTTGCAGGGGACGCACAGCCTAAAACTACGGAAAAATTTTAAGTCTTGCCGATAAAATTGACAATATCGTTGCGACGTTCAGCAGGGGTTTAATTCCTACCGGTTCGCAAGACCCCTTTGCTCTGCGCCGTCAAGCATTGGGCATTGTAAATCTTTTGGTAGAGGCGGACTGGTCACTTTCATTGAGTGAAGTTGTTGAAACGGCAATGGAACTTTTGAAAGTTACGGACGCGGTAGGACGTGAAAAGATTCAGCAGGCATTCGCAGAATTTATGAAACTGCGCGTGAAAAATTACCTTGATACAACGCGCTACGACGTCGTAGACGCGGTTATAGGCGACGTTGACGATATTTGTGCCGTGACACTTAAAGCGGCGGCTGTAGAGCAGTTTTTGAAGGTTCCTGACGCCGTTAAAACAATTCAATCTTTCGTACGCGTTGCCAATATCGCGCGTAAAACCAATTCCGCGCAGATTAATACCGAACTTATGACGCTTGACGCCGAGCAGGTTTTGTACCGCGCCTTTGAGGCGGTTAAAGTGGCGGCGGAGGAGCTTATCACGAAGAAAGATTTTATTGGTGCGTTGGATATTTTGAAAAAGCTTTCAGCGCCGATTGACGGCTATTTTGATGCGGTTATGGTTATGGATGAAAATTTGGACGTTCGCGCGAATAGATTGGCGCAGTTGAAGGCGGTTGACGATTTACTTTCAAAAATCGCTGACTTCAAAGCGATTGTTAGTTAGTAGTAAGTAGTGAGTAGTGAATAGTGAGTAGTATCTAATCCCTGCTCCCTGCTCCCTAATCCCTGTTCCCTAATCAAGGTGATAAAATGTTTAGAGAAATGCGCCGTGCAAAATGTGAACTTAGTCACGATACGGCGGAAAAAATCCTGCGCGAAGGGCTTTTCGGTATTTTGGCAGTAGCCGGTGATGAAGGTTATCCCTACGCCGTGCCGATAAATTACGCCTACGCAGACGGCAAAATTTATTTTCACAGTGCGAAGGTTGGACATAAAATCGACGCGATAAAAAATAATTCTAAGGCGTCTTTCTGCGTCGTAGGACAGCACGAAGTTGTTTCAGAAGAATTTACCAGCTACTACACCAGCGTTATCGCCTTCGGCAAAATGAAAATTGTCGAAGATAACGCCGACCCCGACAAAGTTTTGGGACTTAATCTTTTGGCAGAAAAATATTCTCCTGCCGAAAGTAACGAACACCGCGACAAGGAGATTTACGGCAAATTAAATGCGCTTGTCGTACCGGTGCTTGAGATTGAACATTTGACAGGCAAGGCGGCACGTGAAATTATTAGACGCGGCGATATAAAGTAAAAATATTTTCGGACAATCAAAAAGAGCCGTTACCTTAGACAAGGTAGCGACTCTTCTTTTTATTTCCGAACTAATAATTCTAAATTCTAAATTCTAAATTCTTAATTATTTAATCCCTGCGCCGTCAAGAGCACTGCGAACAGATTTAGCCGCCGCATGCATCTTTTCAAGTTCGTCATCAGTGAGGTGAACTTCAAATACACGCATAAGACCATCAGCGCAAATCATACGAGGCATTGAAAGAGCAACGTCGGTAATGCCGTATTCGCCGTTCATTACAGCCGAGCAGGGCAGAATGGTATGTTCATCATAAAGCACGGATTTTACGAAACGCGCAGCCGCCATTGCAACGCCGGTATTGGTGTAGCCTTTGCGGTTAATAACGTCGTAAGCAACTTGAATAAGTTCCTGTTCAACTGCTTTTTTGTCAAGCGGTTCTGCATGGTGGAAGTATTCGTCGAGTTTTTCAAGCGGGAAACCTGCGCAGCCGGTGGTTGACCAAGCTACAAATGCCGCGTTGCCGTGTTCGCCGAGTACATAGCCGTTAATGTTTTTGGGATCGACTTCGTACTTGTTGGCAAGAATACGACGGAAACGGTATGTTTCAAGCATGGTGCCGGTGCCGAGAATCTTTTCACGCGGATAATCAAACTGCGTGCTGACGACGTACGTTGCAACGTCAAGCGGGTTGGTAATCAGAATGATAACGGCTTCTTTCGTATATTTTGAAATGTTGCCGAAAACCGAACTCATAATTTTAGCATTGGTGCCGGCGAGTTTAAGTCTGTCGGGCGTTTCACCGGGACGAATGGAAGGACCCGCGCAGATAATGACGATATTGGCGTCTTTACAAACGCTGTAGTCATCGGTGGCGCGGAATTTAATATTCGTGCTGTAAACGCAAGCAGTGGCGTGGCTGGAGTCTGTAGCTTCGCCCCAAGCCTTGTCTTGATTGAGGTCAATCAAAACTATTTCCGATGCAAGCTGAAAATCTGCAAGTTTGTTGACGACTGCCGAGCCGACGTTTGAAGTACCGACTACGACGATTTTTCTGCGATTACCCATAAAAATTTCCTCCCTGCTTTTACTAAAAAACTTTTGTGGAGTCTATTCTCCATTGCTGAAAAGTTTACAATTTTTATTCCCGCACGTCAAGCCGTTTTCTGAAAATTTTTTTGATTAGGGAACAGGGAGTAGATTGTAGATTGTAGGTAGTAGGTAGTAGGTAGTAAGTTTTCTGTTTCCTACCCTCTACCTCCTACTATCTACCCTCTACCTCCTACTATCTACCCTCTACCTCCTACTTTCTACCCTCTACCTCCTACTATCTAATCTTTCGACAAATCGGCGCCGTCTTTAAGCCAGCTCATCATGCCGCGCAGTTTTTCACCGACTTTTTCAATCTGATGCTCTGCATGAAGTCTGCGTTGTGCAAGGAAATTCGCACGTCCTGCCGCACGATTTTCAACAAGCCATTTGTTGGCAAAAGTACCGTCTTGAATTTCGGTAAGCGCCTGTTTCATAGCCTTTTTGACTTCCGGCGTGATAATCTTAGGACCGGTGCTGTAATCGCCGTATTCTGCCGTATCGCTAATGGACTTGCGCATTTTCGCCATGCCGCCTTCGTACATAAGGTCGACGATTAATTTCATTTCATGGAAACATTCAAAGTAAGCAATTTCCGGCTGATAACCTGCCTCAACCAAAGTTTCAAAACCGTTTTGAATAAGGTGCGTTACGCCGCCGCAAAGTACGCACTGTTCGCCGAACAAGTCAGTTTCAGTCTCTTCTTTAAACGTCGTCTGAATGACACCTGCGCGAGTGCCGCCGATACCGCGAGCATAGGCAAGGGCGATATCAAAGCATTTGCCGGTAGCGTCTTGTTCAACTGCGAAAACGTCGGGAACGCCGCCGCCTTCAACAAAGGTTCTGCGTACAAGGTGACCGGGACCTTTCGGCGCTACCATGAAGACATCAACGTCTGCAGGCGGGATAATCTGTTTGAAGTGAATGTTAAAGCCGTGTGCAAATGCAAGCGCGGAGCCGGATTTAAGATTAGGTTTAATTTCGTTTTTATAAACGTCCGCCTGCTTTTCATCCGGAATTAAAATCATCGTGATATCGGCTGCTTTAACGGCGTCGGCAACTGATAAAACTTTCAAGCCGGCTTTTTCGGCGACGGGCTTTGATTTTGAGCCTTCATAGAGACCGACAACGACGTTTAAGCCGCTTTCTTTAAGGTTAAGCGCGTGGGCATGTCCCTGACTGCCGTAACCGATAACGGCAACGGTTTTACCGTTCATAACTTCCCAATTTACGTCCTGATCGTAATAGGTTTTTGCCATTTAAATTTTCCTCCAAATAATTTTTTGTAAAAAAAAAATTTTTACTGCGCAATGATATCACTTTAGAAAATAACTTTCAAGGTTTTGTTAGTGGTTAGTGGTTAGTGGTTAGTGAGTAGTGAGTAGTAAGTAGTCTAACAGCTAACAGCTAACAGCTAACAGCTAATCGCTAACAGCTAACAGCTAACAGCTAATCGCTAACAGCTAACAGCTAACAGCTAATCGCTAACAGCTAACAGCTAACAGCTAACATATACACGCTGAAAATAATGGTAATTAAAATTTCGCAGATTAGCACCGGCATCAAAGTTTTAAGCAAATCCGCCTTGAAATAATCTATCGTCACGATTAAGCAAACGTGCGTAGGCGTCAACATCTGTCCTGCCACGCCGAAAACCATTGCAACGCATGCCAAGTCTAAATTGCCTGTACCCATAGCCGCCACAATAGGCATTACCATTGATACGTGTCCTTGAGACATTCCGGTTAAAATGCCTACAATGAAAGAAACGCCTGCAATTATCGCAAATATCGGCAACGGCGACGCTTGAAATGCTGCGACAATTTCATTTAAAATTTTTGTGACTTCCAAAATCTGCACAAAGTACAAAATGCCGCATATGTTTAACGTCATCTTTATATCGAGTGCGCCTAAAAATATTTTTTTAAATTCGACGCCGCGTCCTGCAAGTTTCAACAAAAAATACATTGTAACTATCACGATAAATGTTGCAATGGACGCTGTTAAGCCTGCAAATACGACAATTAAAAAGATTGACGCGACCGGCAATAATGCCAATTTCAACGCTTGTTGCTCATGCAAAATTTCTTCTGCAGATTCTTCTTTATCAACGCCGCGCAGATTTTTTATAGGACGAATCAGCACGAACCAGCCAACCGCAAATGCTAAAATCGTTACCCAAGAAAGATTGCGTAAAAATTCGCTGAACGTCACACCGGCTATATTGCAGGCAAGAATTAATCCCGGTACGATCGGATTAGAAAATTCAAATATGTGACGAAACCAAAAATTTATCGCCGACTTATGTTCAGGTGAAAGTTTTAAATCGGTACTCAATTCCTCGACAATAGGTGCTGAAAATCTTGCTCCGCCTACAGAAGGCAGTAAACCTAAAAATGCCGGCATTATCGCCAACAAAACCTTTACGCCGGAAAATTTTTGTTGCAACGCCTTTACCATATCGTTTAAAACGCCGCTAAGCCGCAATTCAATTTCAAGACACATTACGAAGTACAGTGCAAAAACTATGTCGTATGTACGCGGCAGAGTAAATGTTTCGTACGCCGCCTGTATTAAGTCAAAAACATCCGCGCTTTGTGTCAACCACATAAAAAAGCCGCCTGCAATCATACATACGCCTATTTGCAGTTTAAGCCGCAAAAGCACGATTATTATTATCATGGCAAGCGTCAAAATAAAAAATATGTTCATGGTGGGTAGTGAGGTAGTAAGTAGTAAGTAGTGAGTACTAACAGCTAACCGCTAACCGCTAACCGCTAATCACTAACAGCTAACCGCTAATAGCTAACAGCTAACAGCTAATCGCTAACAGCTAAACTCATATTGCACAGAGGCAAGCGCCGATATCGCGGCAGTGTCTGTCTTCAAAATGCGTTTTCCCAGTGATACACTGATACCGCCATAAGATTTTATTTCACGTACCTCGTGATCCGTAAAGCCGCCTTCCGGTCCAATTAGCAAAATAATATCTTTATCGCAGTCACAATTTTTATATTCGCGCAGAATTTTTTGCAGTGGGACTTCCCTTTCATTTTCGTAACAGAAAATTAAAATGGCGCCTTTGCCGTCAAATTTTTTCGCACCCGTATTACCTACACTGCGAAAAGTGCCGAGAGTTCTTGAAATGTCTTTAATCCAATCCGACAACTCGCGAATTTCACCAATTTCCGGAATAGTGTCACGTGCACACTGTACCGCCGCCTCTTTGGCAACACGCGCCCAACGTTCAAGCTTACTTTTGGCACGGAAACTGCCGGGACGCGCTATCGTCCTGTCGGAAATCAGCGGTATAATTCTGTCAACGCCTAATTCCGTCGCCTTCTCTACGACAAAATCAAATTTATTTTGTTTAGGTAAACATTCGGCAAGCGTTATGTGCTTTGTAAAAATTTCTGCCTCGTCTGATTCTTCATTCATAATTTGTACCGTTTCTGCATTGACTTTTGTAATTTCGCTTACGCATTTTGCACTGATACTTTCTTTGTCAAAGTTCGTAAGCTCGATAATCGCAGTATTACCCGCCGCGTCTACGGCAACTATTCTATCGCCTTTTTTAGCACGCAATGAATACGCCAAATGCCGCGCGTCTTTGCCGGTTATCGTAACATTGTCCGAAATGATATCCTCCAAAAAAATTCGTTTCATATAAAAAGCGCCTCCGCCGTTTTGTTTCCGATAAAAATTTTTTCAGATTTTTAGTTTTCGCTTTTATTCTTCATATCAAAAAAATTTCCTGCAGAAAACCTTTTGAAACGTGGCGGCGTCAAAAATTTACTCTAAGACGTGGAAAAGGGAACTGCTGAACGATATCAACAGCTCCCTTTTAAAAGAAGTCTCCAAAATGCCGCTTCCTCCTAATGTCTGAAACCTGCTAATCGCAGGTGGGTACCTTAAGTTCAACTTCTGTTACTTGTGAAACTAGTACAATTTTCCATCCGCCGAATCAATTCAAGTTCCCTTAATAAAATGTAGGTTAGACATTGCAAAAGTCCCCGTACATTCCAGAATTCCCCCTTTCATTAATTATAATAGCACAAAAATATTTTTATTACAAGCAAAATTTTATGCCGTGAAAAAATTTTTGGACGGCGAAAATGCCATTCTCAAACATTCTCAAATTCAACCATTGGGTGAATTGAAAAATTTCGGCGAAGTCACGACTAAAAAATTTACGGGGTTTAGTCAAAATTCTTCCATAAACTTTTCAGAATAGGTAAACCAATGCGTGATTTTGAATTTTTGGCATTCAGCTATAATGTTTTTGTTACGAAAATGCGGCGTAGCTATGATTAATTTGTCCATATTTCAACCATTGCGTGAATTGAGAATTTTTGTCGAAATTCGGCTGGAAAATTTACGGGGTTTAGGCAAAAATTCTTCACAAATTTTTCAGAATAGGTAAACCAATGAGTGATTTTAAATTTTCGGCATTCAGCTATAATATTTTTGTTACGAAAATGCGGCGTAGCTATGATTAATTTGTCCATATTTCAACCATTGCGTGAATTGAGAATTTTTGTCAAAATTCGGCTGGAAAATTTACGGGGTTTAGGCAAAAATTCTTCACTAACTTTTCAGAATAGGTAAACCAATGAGTGATTTTTAAATTTGAAGAAATTTTGTAAGCGCCTGTCCCGTGTAGGAAACTTTAACCTGCGCGACATTTTCCGGCGTACCGAAGGCTACCAACTGCCCGCCTTTATCGCCGCCGTCCGGTCCCAAGTCAATGATATAATCGGCGCACTTAATCACGTCCAAATTATGTTCAATGATTAAAACCGTGTCGCCTCTGTTTACAAGGCGCTGAACCACGTCGATTAGCTTTTTCACGTCGTCGAAGTGCAAGCCGGTAGTCGGCTCATCCATAATGTAAATATTTTTCTGTTGCGTTATCGGTCGTGCTAACTGCGCGGCAAGCTTTACGCGTTGTGATTCGCCGCCTGATAACGTATTGGCGGGTTGACCGAGTTCAATGTAACCTAAGCCTACGTCGTGAAGTACCTGCAACATTCGCTTAATGCTTGGTACGTTACCGAAAAATTCAAGCGCCTCGTCTACCGGCATTGACAAAACGTCGGCTATACTTTTTTCCTTGTACTTAACCTCAAGCGTCTCGGCATTAAACCGCGCACCTTTGCAGACTTCGCAGGTTACGTAGACGTCCGGCAGAAAGTTCATTGGAATTTTTAATACACCGTTGCCGCCGCACGTTTCGCACCTGCCGCCTTTTACGTTAAAGCTGAATCTGCTTGCCGTGTAGCCGCGCATTTTTGAACCCTGCGTGTCGCCGAAAAGCTTTCTTATCCTGTCAAAAATTTTTGTATACGTCACGACATTTGAACGCGGGCTTCTGCCTATAGGGTCTTGGTCAATTGTTATGACGGTCTCAATGCCGTAACTTTTTAAAAGCTCTTTGTCATGGTAAAGGCGCGGGAAGATAACGTCTTCAACCAACGTCGATTTACCCGAGCCGGAAACGCCGGTGACAACCGTCAACACTTCAAGCGGCAGTTTAACGCTTAAATCGCGCAGGTTATTGGCATTGACGTTTTCAAAGTCTATGAAATGTTCAGCCGTACGACGCGTGGCAGGTACGGGAATTTTTTTGCGTCCGCTTAAATAATCGCCTGTCAATGAGTTTTCATTCTGCGCGACTTCATCAGCCGTACCCTGCGCTACAACTTCGCCGCCGTGTTTACCTGCGCCGCGTCCAATGTCAACCAGCATATCAGCCGCACGCATAGTCTCTTCGTCGTGTTCAACTACCAATAGCGTATTGCCTAAATCGCGCAGATTTTTCAGCGTCTCCAAAAGTTTTTCATTGTCATGTTGGTGCAGACCTATTGACGGCTCGTCCAATACGTACAAAAAGCCGGTTAATGCCGAGCCTATTTGTGTGGCAAGGCGTATGCGTTGAAATTCGCCGCCTGACAACGTGGCAGATTTACGCGACAACGTTAAATATTCCAATCCAACGTCGCGCAGAAATTTAAGCCGCGATTTAATTTCTTTCAAAACCTGCTTTGAAATTTGTTTATCGGTGTCGCTTAACTTATCTGCCAATTCATCAAAAAAAGCCGCGCAGTTGTCAACCGACATATCTACAACGTCGGCAATATTTTTTTCGCCTACCGTGACGCTTAAGGCTGCGGGATTAAGGCGTTTACCGTGACAGTGGGGACAAGTTTCAAAGCCTATATCATTGTTTTTAAATTCGTATACGGCGTGCATCCATTCAAACATACTTTCCCAGTTAAGCTGTTGAAAGACTTTGCCTAAGCCGCCGCAATTTGGACAAGCGCCTTTGGGACTGTTGAAAGAAAAAAGTTGCGGGTCTAAATCCGGCAGACTTATTCCGCAGTCGACGCATGCATTTTTTTCGCTAAATGTCAGCAGGTAGCTTGTTAGTGAGTAGTCAGTAGTCAGTAGTGAGTAGTCAGTACTGTTCCCTGCTTCCTGTTCCCTGATTAGTGAGTAGTCAGTAGTCAGTAGTGAATAGTCAGTACTGTTCCCTGCTCCCTGTTCCCTATTAACTTCTACATGAACAATGCCGTTACCGAATTTAAGCGCCGTTTCCAACGAATCAGCAAGACGCGAGCGTATGCCGTCACGAACAACCAATCTGTCAACCACTAAGTCAATGGAATGCTTTTTAGTTTTTGCAAGCTTAATTTCGGCGTCAAGCTCTTTAATTTCGCCGTCCACTTTCACGCGTACGAAGCCGGCAGTTTTAAGCTGTTCAAAAACTTCTTCATGCCGCCCTTTCTTCTGATTGACGATAGGCGCAAGGAGAGTGAATTTTGTACCTGCGTCAAGTTTTAAAATCTGCGCGAGAATTTGGTCAAGACTCTGCGCGGTGACGGGCTTGCCGCAATTAGGGCAGTGCGGCTTGCCGATTCGTGCGAAGAGTAGGCGCAGGTAGTCATAAATTTCAGTAACAGTGCCGACGGTGGAGCGGGGATTGTTATTCGTCGTCTTTTGGTTAATCGCAATGGCGGGGCTTAAGCCTTCAATCTGTTCAACGTCGGGTTTATCGGGCAGACCTAAAAATTGCCGCGCGTAGCTGGAAAGTGACTCCAAGTAACGGCGTTGACCTTCTGCGTAAATGGTATCGAAGGCAAGAGAACTTTTGCCGGAACCGGAGACGCCGGTTATCACGACGAATTTTTCACGCGGTATTTCAACGTCGATATTTTTCAAGTTGTGAACACGTGCGCCGGTGACTTTTATAGAATCCAAAAATTTTTACCTCCGTTAGGGATTAGATTGTAGAGGGTAGAGGGTAGATTGTAGAGGGTAGATATTAGGTTTTAGCCTACTCTCTACCTCCTACCCTCTACTCCCTAATTCAACAAATGCATATCGCTTGCCTGTTCGCGCAGTTTATTAATTCTGTCTTCAGTATCGGGGTGCGTAGAGAAAAGCCCTTTCAAAAATTTTGCCGTGCCGTCGAAAGGATTAATTATAAACATATGCGCGGTAGCCTCACCTGCATTTTCAAGCGGCGGATTTTGGACTGCATACGTTTCAATTTTATTCAACGCGGCGGCAAGGTACATGGGATTTCCGCAGAGTTCGCCGCCTGTTTTATCGGCGTCATATTCGCGTGAACGTGAAATAGCCATTTGAATAATGGACGCGGCAAGCGGCGCAATGATTATCGCAACAATCATACCGAGAATGCCGCCTCTGTCGTCGTCATCATCTGAACCGAAAATAGCTCCCCACTGTGCAATACTGCCAAGCATTGAAATGACGCCTGCCATAGCCGCCGCTATAGTGCCGATTAAAATATCGCGGTGTTTAACGTGCGCCAATTCGTGACCGAGTACGCCGGAAAGTTCGTTGTAGTCAAGTACGCGCATGATGCCGGTAGTTACGGCAACAGCGGCATGGTCGGGATTTCTGCCGGTAGCAAAGGCGTTTGGTACGTCGCTGTCAATGACACATACGCGCGGCATCGGCAATTCCGCTTTCTGCGCGAGTTTAGCAACAAGATTGTAAAGTTGAGGCGCTTCGCTTTCTGAAATTTCGCGTGCATTGTACATTTTCAAAACCATTGTGTCACTGTACCAATAGCTGAAAAAATTCATACCGAGCGAAATTATCAACATGATCATTGCGCCGGTACCGCCGCCGAACCAATTTCCGACGGCTACCATTATTCCTGTCAGCAACGCCATTAATAAGGCTGTCTTAAAAATATTCATTATCGTAACCTCCATTTCAGATGTTAGTAAGTAGTAAGTAGTTAGTAGTTAGTAGTTAATAGTAAGTAGTCACTACTCACTACCTCACTACTCACTACTTACTAATTATACCGCATAATGTCAAAAATGTAAAAAAATAATGCAAAAACAGATGTTAGTAAGTAGGAGGTAGAGGGTAGAGGGTAGAGGGTAGGAGGTAGAAAACCTACACCCTACACCCTACAATCTACTCTCTACAATCTACTCACTACTCACTACCTCACTACTTACTAATTATACCGCATAATGTCAAAAATGTTAAAAAATAATGCAAAAAATTTTTCGCCAAATAAATCTTGCAATAGATAAAACGCTTGTGATATAATGCGCGGCGTTGACAAAACACGCGGGACGGAGTTTAATCCTGTGTCTTATTAGGGAGCAGGGATTAGGGATTAGGGATCAGGGATTAGAATTTAAGCTAAAACCTAAAAGCTAACACCTAGCACCTAAAAGCTAACACCTAGCACCTAAAAGCTAACAGCTAATAGCTAATAGCTAAATGCTAAAACCTAAAGACTAATCTCCCGCGAAAGATGAACAGGAGGATCTTACATGGCAGTAATTTCAATGAAACAGCTTTTGGAAGCAGGCGTCCACTTCGGACACCAAACGCGCCGCTGGAATCCGAAAATGGCGAAGTACATTTTCACAGAGCGCAACGGCATTTACATTATCGATTTACAAAAGACCGTTCGCAAAGTCGATGAAGCTTACGAGTTTGTTCGTAGCGTTGCCGAAGAAGGCAAGACGGTTTTGTTTGTCGGTACGAAGAAACAGGCGCAGGAAGCCGTTAAAGAAGAGGCTATTCGTTCCGGTCAATACTTTGTAAATGAACGTTGGCTCGGCGGTATGTTGACTAACTTCCAAACAATTCAAAAACGCATTAACCGCTTGAAAGAACTTGAGGCAATGGAAACAGACGGCACTTTCGACGTGTTGACTAAAAAAGAAGTTATGCAACTTCGTCACGAAATGTCGCGTCTTGAAAAATATCTCGGCGGTATTAAGGAAATGCGTAAATTGCCAGGCGCAATTTTTATCGTTGACCCGCGCAAAGAGAGAATCGCCGTTGCAGAGGCGCGTAAACTCAATATCCCTATCGTCGCTGTCGTCGATACAAACTGCGATCCCGATGAAATTGACTACGTTATTCCCGGCAATGATGACGCTATCCGCGCAGTTAAACTTTTGACTGAAAGAATTGCGGACGCTATCATTGAAGGCAATCACGGCGTTGTAGGTTCAGGCGATTATGACGCTGAATCTTCAGACGAAGAGAGCGAAGAGAATTAAGAGGGTAGATTGTAGAGGGTAGAGTGTAGATTGTAGAGAGTAGATTGTAGGGGGTAGGAGGTAGGTTTTAACTACTGACTACTGACTACTCACTACTCACTAATCCCTAAATAATGAGGTGTTAAAATAAATGGCAACAGTAACTGCGGCAATGGTTAAGGAACTGCGCGAAAGAACAGGCGCAGGCATGATGGACTGCAAAAAAGCCCTTGCCGAAACTAACGGAGATATGAATAAAGCGGCTGACTACCTGCGCG
>CAJOKY010000037.1 GCA_905235425.1 uncultured Selenomonadaceae bacterium | reverse complement strand
TTTAAGGCACTCGATATTGGGAAACCTCAATGCTGCAACTTGGTTGCAGGGCTGAAGTCAACCAGCCGTACGCGGTGGCTTAGGCTAACTGCAAGCCCCTTTCTTTAGACGTGGGGTTGTTGACAACATAATAAAATCTCAAATAGCAGTTGCTCTGCAGAAGAAAATTTTCTGCAGAATTTTTTTTGGCAGGAAAATTCAACTAAATATTGTAAATAATGCGACAGACACAATAATATTTTTTAGCTTCGTGAAAGGTCGTGCCGTAATGAATTTTTTAGGGAGTATAAAATCGAAACTGATTTTTTTGTTGTTGATAATCGGAATTGTGCCGCTTTTAATAATGATGGCGTTTACTTCGTACAGCGCGATAACAGAGGCATTTGAGGCGGCAGAAGAAGAATTGTCGCTGCAAAATGATTTAATTGCAAAAGACGTTTCCGGAATGATGAACAACAATTTTACGGCGCTTAGACTTTTGGCGGTAAATCATGCCGTGCAAGAATACCTTAAAGCGACTCCTGAAAATCGTGATCCCAATATGAAAGTTACTGTAGAAAATGCAAACGCACTCTTTAAAGACGCAAGTAATATTATCATCACCGACAATTCCGGACAGCAACTGGTACGCAGTGACAATTCAAAACCGGTGAATTTGCAAGGGCGCGATTATTTTCAAGAGGCTATGAAGGGAAATGAAACTGTTTCGGAGGTAGTGGTAAGTAAGACTACCGGTCTTGCAATCGCAGTTATAGAAGTGCCGGTAAAAGACGACGGCAAAGTTATCGGTATGATACAGCGCAATTATAATATTTCGACGTTATCGGATTTTTTAACTAAAGCGGCGAACGACAATACAGCGTTGGCGATATTTGAAAGTAACGGGAAAATGGTATCACATTCTGCGCGGAAGATTGAAAAGGAAGAAGACCGCGTGGATATGAGCGGCTACGATTTTATAAAAAATGCGAAGGCAAACGAAGTCGGCGTAGGAGAGGTTGAAATTGACGGCAAAAAACATCTTGTCAGCTACGAAAAAGAACCGCAAACCGGCTGGGTTATAGCGTCATTTCGCTCGTACGATATAGTTGAAGCGCACGCGTACAAAGAGGCGATGGTTTTGGCGTTGATGTGCGTCGTAATGTTCATTTTGATAGTTATCATTGCGACGATTGTAGCCAATAAATCCGTCAAGCCGATTTTGGTCATAAATAAAACTGCAAATGAAATTTCGGACGGCAATTTGTCATTGGAAAGAGTGCCGATTGAATCAGAAGACGAAATAGGCGACGTGGCAAATGCATTCGGCAAAATGACGGATAAGCTTAACGATTTCTTTCACAAGGCGAGAAAAAGCGCGCTTACTGTTGCAGAATCCGCAGAAGATTTAAATAAAAATTCTCAGCAGTCTGCAGAGGCGGCGAATAACATTGCAAGTTCGATAATGGATTTTGCAAGCGAAACAGTAGGACAGCAAAACGCGATAGGCGCGGCGAGTGACGCCGTTAAAAATATGCGTGAACTTTTTAAAGTAATTGCGACAAATTCGGACGCCGTTGTAAAATCTTCAAACTTTGCGATGACTACGGCAGAAAACGGCGCAAAGACGATTGATAATGCGGTAGACAGCATGAAGTCCCTGCAAACTTCCGTTCAACAGTCCGCGCAGGTTATAAAACTGCTCGGTGAACATTCACAGCAAATTGGAAACATTGTCGCTACAATTTCAGAAATCGCAGAACAAACGAATTTATTGGCGTTAAATGCGGCGATTGAGGCGGCGCGTGCGGGAGATCACGGCAGAGGTTTTGCAGTTGTCGCGGAGGAAGTCAGGAAGTTGGCAGAACAATCTGCAACGGCGGCTGAAGAAATTCATAAATTGATTTTTGATGTACAAAACCAAACTGAAAAAGCCGTCGAATCAATGCAAGTAGGAACTGAAACGACTCAAAAAAGTGTTGATGCCGTAAATAATGCCGGTACTGCTTTTCGTGACATTGTCGCGCAGATTGGCGAGCTTACAGAAAAAATTAGCCATACGATTCAGGCGATAGGCGCGGCGGAGGAAGGCAACGCGCAGATTATAGAATCAGTCAATAAAATTAATACGGCGGCAGAAAAATTTTCTGTCGAGACGGAAACAATTTCATCTACGACGGAGGAACTTTCCGCCTCAACGCAGGAAATTGCATCTGCCAGCAGACAGCTTGCCGATATGGCGGAAGAACTCAATAAAGCTATTGAAACGTTTAAACTTCGCAAATAAAGTTTATTTTAAAAATAAATTCTAGGACGTGTTGAATTTAGATTTACTTTCTTTTGGCGCAAAAGCAACGTCCTTGCGCGCCTCTCCTATTGCAACGTTATCAAAATTTGCAACTAAAATTTTTTAATAATGTTCAAAAAAATTCGGCTCTGCGGAAAAATTTCTGTAGAGTTTTTTATTTATTTGGTAAGTTGTGGTAGAATATCTTGCCGAAAATTTGGCGAAAATTTTTTTGAAAGGAATTTTGAAATGACTAAAAAAACTACGGTTTTGACGCAGGACGGCTACGACAAGTTAGTTGAGAAGTTGGAATATTTGAAGAGTGTCAAGCGCCTTGAAGTTGCAGAGAGATTGAAAATCGCAATTTCGCTCGGCGACCTCAGCGAAAATTCGGAATATGACGACGCGAAAAATGAACAGGGACGCCTTGAGGCGGAAATTCGCGAACTTGAGGCGAAGTTAAATAACAGCGACATAATTCAGACGCACGGCAATTTTTACGGCGACACCATTAATATCGGCAGTAAAGTTGTAATTCGCGAAGTCGGTTCAGATGAAACGGATACTTACATGATTGTAGGTTCGACGGAAACGGATCCCGACGACGGCAAAATTTCCAATGAATCACCGATTGGCGCGGCGCTTATCGGTAAATCTGCCGGAAGTACGGTACAGGTTCATGCGCCGGCAGGCGTCTTTCAGTATGAAATTGTAGAAATTGTGAGGGATTAGCTGTTAGCCATTAGCTA
Source organism: uncultured Selenomonadaceae bacterium (assembly GCA_905235425.1). Classification (GTDB taxonomy): domain Bacteria; phylum Bacillota; class Negativicutes; order Selenomonadales; family Selenomonadaceae; genus Quinella. The sequence goes on along the minus strand of CAJOKY010000037.1, from coordinate 9,366 downwards.
TTAGCTATTAACTACTCACTACCCACTACTAACTACTCACTACTATAGGAGCAATAATTTTTTATGAATGAGAAGAAAGAAATTCAGCAACTTGACGAAAACGAATTAATAAAAGTTCGTCATGAAAAAATGAAGGCGTTTGAAGAAAAAGGCGTCGCGCCCTTCGGACACCGTTTTGAAGTCACGCACCACGCGGCAGATATTCGCGCAGAATTCGGCAACATTGAAGGCGAAGAAGACGCGGGCGAAGTTACAATCGCTGGGCGTCTTATGGCAATTCGCGGTCACGGTAAAGCCAGTTTCGCGACAATTTCAGACCGTACCGGCAACATGCAGATTTATTTCAAGCTTGACATTCTCGGCGAAGAAAAGTACAGCCAATTCAAACTGCTTGATATCGGCGACATAATCGGACTGAAAGGTAACGTCTTCAAAACTAAACGCGGTGAATTGACTGTTCGCGTTGAAGATTTTGATTTACTTTCAAAGTCACTCAGACCGTTGCCTGAAAAATTTCACGGCTTGAAAGATTTGGAGACGCGATATCGTCAACGTTACCTTGATTTAATCGTTAATCCCGACGTACGCGAAACATTTTTTAAGCGCACGGAAATTATTAAGTCAATCAGAAAATATCTTGACGACAGAAATTTTGTCGAGGTTGAAACGCCGGTATTAAGCACCATTGCAGGCGGCGCGGCGGCCAGACCTTTTATCACGCACCATAACACGCTTGATACGGATTTATATTTACGCATTGCGACGGAATTAAATTTAAAGCGCTTGATTGTCGGCGGCTTTGAACGCGTCTACGAAATCGGCAGGATTTTCCGCAATGAAGGTATGGACACGCGGCACAATCCCGAATTTACGACGGTTGAAATTTATCAAGCGTACGGCGATTATCGCGACTTAATCGAAGTCACGGAAGGCATAATCTGCGAGGCGGCTGAAAAAGTTTGCGGCAGTACGAAAATTACTTGTGAAGGCGTCGAACTGGAATTGAAAAATCCTCCGCGAATCAGCATGAATGACGCGGTTAAAAATAAAACCGGCAAAGATTTTTTGTCATGCAAGACGGTTGACGAGGCGCGGCAAATGGCTGATGAAATCGGCGTTGCGTATGAAGAGCGTTTTGGTATCGGCGGGATTTTAAATGCGGCATTTGAGGCGAAGGTTGAAGATGATTTAATTCAGCCGATTTTTATCACGGGACATCCTACCGAAATTTCGCCGCTTGCAAAGCGCAATGTTGACGATCCGCGCATTACTGACAGATTTGAATTTTTTGTATTGGGCAGGGAACTTGCCAACGGCTTTACAGAACTCAACGATCCTATTGACCAAAAATTTAGGTTTGAAGAACAGCTTAAAGCGCGTGAAGCCGGCGACGAAGAGGCTCACGTAATGGATACTGATTTTATTCGCGCGTTGGAATATGGAATGCCGCCGACGGGTGGACTGGGTATCGGCGTTGACAGATTGGTAATGCTTTTAACCGATTCGCCGTCAATTCGTGACGTGTTACTTTTCCCTACAATGAAAGTCATAGCCGAATAATATCCACAATAAAAAAACGGCGCGGCTGTCCTTGAGCTGCGTACGTAAAAGTTAAAATCATTGTAACCTTGTGCGTGCGTAAGGTTGGAATCACTATCACGTAAGCGAACTTCAGCCGCGCCATGTTTCTTTTTGTTACTTTTTCTTTGCGCCAAAGAAAAAGTAATTCATAAAAAATAAAAAAATTTTTAACGTAACTTTTATTTATCGACAACCGCCATAGCCGCCGCGATAGCCGCACCTAAACCGGAGCCGCCGTTATCCAAAATGGTATCGACTTTTGCCGCGTCAGCGCCCAAAAGTTCAGCCAACGCCTTAGCGATATTTTCTTTTACAAGCGGCATTTTTTCATAAACCGAACCGTCAATCGCGATGTGTTGCTTTTCAATTTCGCCCTCACCTGCACGTTGCCAAATGATACCGACAAACGAACAGGTTATAAGCCGCGCAGAACGAATCACGATAGCGGAGGCAAGTTCACGAATTTTTTTCACGTCGTCAAGCTCTAATTGCTTGCCGATTTTTTTTGCAATAATATCAGATGCCTTTTCAAGATTCGGCGTTTCGTCAAAAATCATCATTGACATATCGATTGACGTAAAACCGTAGTCTTTGCCATTTTCGCCGGTAAGTTCCGCAACCGCCATGCCGAGAAGTTCGCCCATATACCTGCCGGACGCCATTTTCTCAAGGCGCTGTTCACCCGGCTTTTCGGATTTTCTGTCAAATTCCATGTCAAAGCGATTGGGCGTCAACTTCATAAAGCCGCCGGATTCCAAATTCAGAATCATACCGCCTTGACCAAAACATTTTTCGTCGTGAACACTGGGCTCAAGGTAGCAGGTATTGTGACCGGTAGCGTAAATTGAACCGATATAAATTCCGGCGTTTTTGTACGCGGCAGAAAGCAACACGGCGACGGTATCATTAATGACGGCGACAGGCTCAACGTTGTTAATGCCGCGACGTTTTAAGGCGGCGTTAAGTAAATCGTTGACAACTTCGCCTTCCACGCCTGGCGTTGCAAATTCTTTCGTCCAAATGATAAGCCGCGCGTTATTCAAATCGTCCTGCGTTGACGGGAAAGAAAACGTATGACCGAGATAAAATTTTGTATCGTGATCCCCTTCAATTGCATCGTCAATCAATTTTGCAAGGAAGTCAAACATTTGCTCGGCGGTAGAATCCTTGCCGATATAGTCATATTCGCCCGGTACAATCAAAGGCTCGCCTACACGACGAACAATTTCAAATTCGCCGCTACCTTTAAGCTTGATTCTTGAAACGCGAACATTTGTACCGCCGAAGTCAAGCGCCAAAAATTCGCCCTTTTCATTGCCGCTCGGCAGACCTACGTAAGATTTCAACATACGCAGTGACGAATTGTCGGGATTTCTCAATCCCATTTGCAAATCTTTGCGAAAATTTGTAGCTACTTCGCGCAGCATTTCCGGCGTTGCCTCAAATTCGGACAGCACCGATTGAAAAATTTTTTCGTTAAACGCCATAAAAATTCCCCCTTAAAACAATTGCCAGTTTAATTTTTAAAACAAATTCATTATAATAAATTCACGTAACATTGAAAAGACTTATAAAAAATTTTTGAAAGGAAGATTTTTTTGGACTTTATAAAAAATCCCGCGCAGATTGAAAATCGCAGTATGGAAATTATTGCGCCGTACTTGGACGGCTTGAATTTAAATTTTGAAGAGACAAAAATTTATTCGCGAATCATACACGCGGCAGGTGACGTTGATTATACGCCGCTGATAAAAATTCACCCTTCCGCTATTGACGCGGCGAAATCTGCGATTCTGCGCGGAGCAAATATTTTTACCGATGTTGAAATGGTGCGTACCGGCATTAATAAGCGCACGCTTTCAAAATTTGGCGGCGAAGTTTTTTGCAAAGTTGCCGACGACGACACTAAAAAATTTGCGACTGAAAATAATATCACTCGTTCAATGGCGGCAATGCGAATTTTCGGCGAAAAGCTTAACGGCGCGATTGTTGCCGTAGGAAATGCGCCTACCGCCTTATTTGAAGTGTTGCGGCTTGTACGCGCTGAAAATATTTCTCCCGCCGTTATAATCGGCGTACCCGTCGGTTTTGTCGGCGCGGCTGATTCAAAGTCCGAACTTGCCGAACAAAATAAAATCCCATACATAACCGTTACCGGTACAAAGGGCGGCAGTTCAATAGCCGTTGCCGCAGTCAATGCGATTTTGTACCTGCTTGACAATTCGCGAAATTAATTTGCCATAAAAAATAAATTTGTAGAAATGAAGATATGCCGAATGGATTAACTGATTTAATTGTCGCAGAACTCTTAAAAGCCTAATAAATCCTTTTCCCCGCCGTCGTAAACGATTTTGTTATCGTCGTAGAAGATAAAGCCGAATCAAAATTTCAAGCCAATTACCTCGACACTGATAAAAAAAATTTGCTTATGGATACGAAAAGCATCACTGATTACGCTGAAAACGGCGCGCTTTTTTATGCATGGAAAATTATTCAAAATTCCAATTTCAAAAAAGTTATCGCCTTTGGTTGTTCAGGCACTGACGAGAAAAAAGCCGCTTGTAGTTTCCGGCATTTTGCTCGCCCTGCAGGATTCCGATTTCAGCACCGAATACCTTAGCGATGCAAATGAATATGACGGCTTTAAAAATTACCGCGCCATTTCTGATACTCTTGACAAGTTGGAAGTTGAACCTTCCGTAAAAAAAAGAACGTCTCTTAGATCAATTCGCGCTGATTAAAAATCGTCCGTACCTTTCGCAATTTGATGAACGGCTTGGTAAATCGCCGCTCAGATTTTTTGCCGAATACATAGATTCAAACGTCATTACCGCCATTGTCAACAATTCTCCGTAAGATGTTTTGGGCAGATATTACAGTGAATTTATTCGTTACAGCGAAGGCGCAGGGCAGACTTTAGGCGTGGTTTTGACGCCACGTCATATTGATGAATTGTTTTGCTATTTAATAGAAATTGGAAAGGATCCTTTTAAAAAATGATTTATATACCAGGCTTTAAGCCTTATTACAAAGATGACGACTCTGCTCTTTTTCTTGCAGATACTTTTGATGCTCTTGAAAAAATGATTCCCGAATGTATTGACGTAATTTTTGCTGACCCGCCTTATTTTTTATCAAATGACGGTATTTCTTGTAGCGGTGGAAAAGTTGTCTCTGTCAACAAAGGTAATTGGGACAAAATTTCAACTTTTGAAGAAAAGCACGAATTTAACAGAAAATGGATTAGATTGGCAAAAAAAGTTTTGAAACCGAATGGAACTATTTGGATTAGCGGAACACTTCATAATATTTATTCTGTCGGGGTTGCGCTGGAGCAGGAAGGTTTTAAAATTTTAAATAATATTACGTGGCAAAAAACAAATCCCCCGCCTAATTTGTCTTGTAGATATTTTACCCATAGCACTGAAACAATTTTATGGGCGAAAAAAAATAAAAATGCAAAACATTTTTTTAATTATGACTTGATGAAAGAAATGAACGGCGGTAAACAAATGAAAGACGTTTGGACGGGTAATTTGACAAGCTCAAAGGAAAAAATTTTTGGCAAACACCCGACGCAAAAACCAATTTATCTTTTAGAAAAAATAATTTTGGCTTCGACTCAGGAAAGAAATTTGATTTTAGATCCTTTTTGCGGCTCGGCGACAACAGGCGTTGCTTGTAAACTTTTGAATAGATACTTTATTGGAATTGATAATAATGAAGACTTTATAAAATTGTCACAAGAAAGGTTGATTCACGCTTATGAGTAAAAGAAATTTTGAAGACTGGCTTACTACTTTTCGAGCGTCTATCAATGAATATAGTTATTACGTGGATTTTGAAAAAGTTTATCACAATGTAGAAGAGTTTAAGATTGAAATAAATATTTTAAACTCACTTATTGGCGCTCCAAATATTGAAACTTATTTTGAAAAGATATTGAAAAAATATCCTGAATGTCTGAAAGTAATTCCAATTTTGTTGGCAGTTCGCAGTAGAGAAATTTTTTGTCAAGATGAAAATTCCTCAAAAAACTACATTTTTAATAAACCGGCGAACTCGATTGAAGAATATAAATATTTTATGCGTCGGACGGGACTTTTTGATTTGATTCAGAGTCATATAATTTCAAATTTATATGATTATGTAACGGGCGTTGAAGTTGGGCTTGATTCAAACGGCAGAAAAAATCGCGGCGGTCATCAAATGGAACGTCTTGTTGAAAGTTTTTTGAAAAAAATAAATGTGGAGTATTTCAAAGAAATGTATTTGACAGAAATTGAGGAAAAATGGAAGGTTGATTTATCTGCCATTTCAGCTGAGGGAACTTCAACAAAACGTTGGGATTTTGTAGTTAAAACTGCAGATAAAATTTTTGTCATTGAAACGAATTTTTATACCGGTGGCGGCTCAAAGTTAAATGAAACTGCGCGAAGTTATAAAATGATTGCGGAAGAGTCAAAAAATATTTCAAATTTTGAATTTGTATGGATAACAGACGGCGGCGGTTGGTACAGCGCTAAAAGAAATTTGAAGGAAACTTTTTTAAGTCTTGAAAATATTTATAACATAGCGGATTTGGAATGCGGCATTTTTAATGAACTCTTTACTCCAAATAATGTTGCCGGCAGATGACAGCGGCGAGCCGGACTGGGAATATATGGAAGAGTATATGCGTTGGCAGGAAGGCTTATTGATTCGTAAATATTTTGAGAAAAAGTTTTCGTCGTGATATAATTTTATTGGAGGTGAAAGAAATGTCAGCTATGCGAAAAGAATTGCGAGAACTCACGGAAATTTTGCCGGAAGAAAAAATTTTCATGGTGTTGCAATTCATAAAAGAAAAAGTATTTGGCGAAAAAAAATCTGCGTTTGGAATTTTATCAAAATACGCTGATAAAAATTTAATTTCAGAAGAAAAATTAGCGTGGGAGAAGTCGGTCAGTGAAAAATATGCAAAAAACTTTGATTGATGCAAATGTAATTTTGCGGTATCTTTTGAATGACATAGAAGAAATGTCTGCTGAGGCGGACAAAATTATAAAATCCGGTGCATTTACATTGCCTGAAGTGATAGCGGAAGTAGTTTACGTTTTGAAGTCGGTTTACAAGGTGGAACGTGTAGAAATTGCCAATGCCATTTGCGAATTTTTGAAAGAAATTGACGTAAAAAATAAAGATATCATTATTGAAGCGTTAAAAATTTTTTCTGAAACGAGTTTAGATTTTGTAGATTGTATCTTGATAGCGTATAACAAAATTGAAAATGTGCCGGTGTTTAGTTTTGATAGGAAGTTAAATAACAAATTGAAATAAAACATCTTTGAAAATGTGGAATAGTGACAAGTAAAAATAAAGCGTGACAATATCGCAAGAAAAAGTTAAAATCTTTCCTAAAAGCTCTAAGCAGACCGCTTTCAGTTTTTGGGAATTTTTTATTATGCATTATACCCTACGAATAAAAAGGGAGGTTTAATATTTGCCGAAGAAAAAAAATCTTAAAAAAGTTATAGTAATAGGATCGGGACCGATAATAATCGGACAGGCGGCAGAATTTGACTACGCAGGCTCGCAAGCATGCAGGGCATTGAAAGAGGAAGGCTTAGAAGTCGTACTGGTAAATTCCAATCCCGCAACGATTATGACGGATACAAACATTGCCGACAGAGTTTACATTGAACCGTTGACGTTGGAATTTTTGACGGCGATAATCGAAAAGGAACGTCCCGACGGTTTACTTGCGACACTGGGCGGACAGGCGGGCTTAAATCTTGCCGTGAAACTTTCTGAAAGCGGCGTACTTGAAAAAAATAACGTCGAACTTCTCGGCACGTCTTTAACTGCGATAAAAAAAGCTGAAGACCGCGAACTTTTCAAGGAAACTATGACAGAAATCGGCGAGCCTATACCCGAATCAACAATCGTCGAAGACATTCACAGCGCCGTAATTTTTGCAAAACAAATCGGCTATCCTTTAATAGTGCGTCCTGCGTACACGTTGGGCGGTACCGGCGGCGGCATTGCCGAAAACGAAGAAGAGCTTGTGGAAATCGTAATACGCGGCTTGAAATATTCCATGATCGGGCAGGTGCTGATTGAGCGCAGTGTTGCCGGTTGGAAAGAAATTGAGTATGAAGTTATGCGCGATGCAAATGACAACTGCATAACCGTCTGCAACATGGAAAATTTTGATCCTGTCGGCGTGCATACCGGCGATTCAATAGTTGTTGCGCCGAGTCAAACTTTGACAGATACCGAATACCAGCTTTTACGTTCGGCAAGTCTTAAAATTATTCGTGCATTGGGCATTGAAGGCGGTTGCAACGTGCAATTTGCCTTAGACCCCAACAGTCAAAATTACTACGTCATTGAAGTAAATCCCCGCGTCAGTCGTTCATCCGCGCTTGCATCGAAGGCGACGGGTTATCCCATTGCGAAGGTCAGTGCAAAAATCGCGATAGGTTACACGCTGGATGAGATAACAAACGCAGTCACGCATAAAACTAAGGCGTGCTTTGAACCGGCGCTTGACTATTGCGTTGTAAAATTCCCGCGTTTTCCATTTGATAAATTTGTTTACGCCGACAAAACGCTGGGTACGCAGATGAAGGCGACGGGCGAGGTTATGAGTATCGACCGTACATTTGAAGGCGCGTTATTAAAAGCTGTACGCAGTCTTGAAATCGGTGTCAATCGTCTGCACTTTGAACAGCTTGACGAATTGGACGACGACAAACTTAAAAAACGCTTAAGCCGCGTAAATGACGAAAGAATTTTTGTAATTGCCGAAGTACTGCGCCGTAACCTTGCCACTGTCGAAGAGATTCACGAAATTACAAAGGTTGACTGCTGGTTTATAGACAAAATTAAAAATATCACTGATTTTGAAGTTAAATTGGCACGTGACGATTTAAACCTTAGAAATTTACGTGCCGCGAAAAATTTGGGACTTTCCGATAAATCCATTGCCGAGTTGACAGGCAGCACTGAAAAGGAAGTTCGCGCACTTCGTTTTCAAAATAAAATTTTCCCCTTTTACAAAATGGTTGATACCTGCGCGGCGGAATTTGAGGCAGTCACGCCTTATTATTACTCAACCTTTCGCGCAGAAGAAGACGAAGTGGAAGTCAGCACGAATAAAAAAGTTATCGTGCTAGGCTCCGGTCCAATACGCATTGGGCAGGGCGTTGAGTTTGACTATTGCTCAGTGCATTCGGTATGGGCTCTGCGCGAAATGGGCATTGAGGCTATAATTATCAATAACAATCCCGAAACTGTTTCGACGGATTTTGATATTTCCGACAGGCTTTATTTTGAGCCGCTGACTACGGAAGACGTTTTGAACATTATCGAAAAGGAAAAGCCGGAAGGCGTTATCGTGCAGTTCGGCGGACAGACCGCGATTAATCTTGCCGCAAGTTTAGCTGACGCCGGTGTTAAAGTTTTCGGTACTTCGGTTGACGATATCGACCGCGCAGAAGACCGCGAAAGATTCGACGAAGTTTTAACAGAAATCGGCATACCGCGTCCAAAAGGCATAAGCGTCACGAATTTAAATGACGCAATTAAAGGCGCGGCTGAAATCGGCTACCCCGTCATGGTGCGTCCCAGCTACGTATTGGGCGGGCGTGCAATGGAAATTGTCTACTCTGAAACAGAATTACGCGACTACATGAGCCGCGCGGTTAAGGTTACGCCGGATCACCCCGTGCTTGTTGACAGGTATGTACAAGGTACGGAGGTTGAAGTAGATGCCATTTCCGACGGCACGGACGTTGTTAT
>CAJOKY010000036.1 GCA_905235425.1 uncultured Selenomonadaceae bacterium | reverse complement strand
GGCAAGTCCATATCGTCATGAGCCACAATTAAATTTTCAGTGTCGACTTTGTAAAAATTTGTCAAAGGTCCGACAGATTCGCCGCTCGCATTCATAAAAGTTTGCGGCTTGACTATTAAAATTTTTTCACCTTCAAAAAAAGTTTCTGCAACCTGCGCGTTAAAATTTTCTCGCCAATTTTCAGCGCCTAAATCTGCGGCAAGTTTATCAGCCAGCATAAAGCCGACGTTATGTTTAGTTGTCGCGTACTCTCTGCCGGGATTTCCCAACCCTACAAAAATTTTCATCAAACAGGATCTCCTACCAAGAATAGATATCCCAACACGATTAAGCCTAAAATAATTCTGTACCAGCCAAACGCCGTGAAGTCATTTTTCTTAATGTATCTAAGCAAAAATGTTATCGACAGTATCGACACGATAAACGCCGTTATCATTCCGACGGCTAAAATTACAAGTTCTGCCGCATTGAAGTTAAAGCCGAATTTAACCAACTTCAAAAGACTTGCGCCGAACATTACCGGTATCGCCAAAAAGAAAGTGAACTCTGCCGCAACGACGCGATTCGTGCCGAAAATTATTCCGCCTAAAATCGTTGAGCCGCTGCGCGAAGTGCCTGGTACGAGTGACAGCACTTGGAAAATGCCGATTATCAGCGCGGTTTTGTAGTCCATTTGTTCCATTTTGTAAATTCGCGGCGTGCGATATCTGTTCCAATGTTCCACGATTATAAAAAGTATGCCGTAAAAAATCAACGCGCCTGCAACTACGGGAGCTGTCATTAAATGTTCTTCCATGTAGTCATTAAAAGCTAAACCTATCACGGCGGCGGGTATGCAAGCCAAAATTACTTTGTACCACAGCTGAAAAGTTTGTTGGCGCTGAACAGTTGACTTGTACGGTGAAAACGGATTTAATTTGTTGAAATTCAACACGACGACCGCCATTATTGCGCCGAGTTGTATCACGACAAGGAACATATCCATAAAATTTTTTGTAACGTCGAGCTTTATAAATTCGTCGACCAAAATCATATGACCTGTTGAAGATATCGGCAACCATTCTGTCAGCCCTTCGACAACGCCAATAAGTATTGTCTTTAAAATTTCTGTAAAACTTAATTCCAATGTAAAACTCCTTTTAGTAAGTAGTGAATAGTGAGTAGTGAGTAGTGAAGATGTCCCACTATTGACTACTAACTACTGACTACTGACTATTGACTACAAAAATATTCCGACGATCGCTTGGAAAATGCCGAGAATCAATCTTTGCAACGGTACAAAGACATAACTCAAAATCGGCGTCATCAAGAAGATTATCAAAATAATAAAGCTGTAGCGTTCAAGCTGTATGAAACGATACGCCAATTCGTACGGCAACAAATTTCTCAAAATATGCGAGCCGTCAAGCGGCGGTATCGGCAACATATTGAAAATTGCAAAGTTTATGTTGATAATCATAATAAATTGCAGTACGGATGCCGCGCCTTCCGACATTTCTATACCCAATTTTATCAACACTATCCATACAATCAGCGTCAAAAACGCCGTAAGCAAATTTGACATAGGTCCTGCAAGCGATACCAAAATATCATCTCTGCGCGGGTTGGCGAAATTATTTGCATTGATTCTTACCGGTTTTGCCCAGCCGAAATGTACCAAAAACAACATTAATAAGCCGAATAAATCGACGTGCGCCGCAGGATTTAAAGTTAATCGACCGTCCAATTTCGGCGTATAATCCCCCAGCGCGTAGGCAATCCGTGCATGCGCCCATTCGTGAACCACCATTGCTATTACAATGCCCGGCAATGATACTATCGCGCGAATTAAAAATCCTCCAAAATCATCAAACATCTACAAACCTCTCTCTGCTTTTCAATTTTTAATTAACACGTCATTTTTTATGAAAAACCTGTTGCGCCAACATTAAAATGGAAATGATAGACTTGGCGTCGATAATTTTTCCCGTCTCAACCAGTTGCAATGCGGCAGTCAAGGGAATTTTTATCGCGTTAATAAATTCGTCGTCATCGGGGTGTTGCTTACCGGGTGTTAAATCGCTTGCCGCGTAAAGGTGAATTATCTCGTTTGAAAATCCAACCGTCGTTGCAATGGTCGTAAGTTTCCAAATTTTACCTGCCGTGTAGCCGGTTTCTTCCGAAAGTTCCCGCGCCGCGCAGATTAAGGGGTCTTCGCCGATATGGTCAAGCTTGCCCGCCGGAACTTCCAATGTTACTTGTCCAACGGGATAACGATATTGCCGCACCAAAATAATTTGATTGTCTGGAAGGAGCGGAATTATCGAAGACGCGCCGGGATGTTCTATCCATTCGCGGATTGAAGTATGCCCGTTGGGAAGTTCGACTTCATCTTTGCGCACGTGCAACAGTACGCCGTCAAAAACATTTTCACTTGAAATTTTTTTCTCCACTAAATTTTTATCGTCATTGTCAATCATTGCCATTTTTAAAGTCTCCTTTTAGTAAGTAGTGAGTTAGTGAGTAGTGAGTAGTTGTTAGTGAGTAGTTGTTAGTGAGTAGTGAGTAGTGAATAGTGAGTAGATTGTAGAAAGTAGATTGTAATTCCTACTCTCTACCCTCTACCCCCTACCATCTAACTCAAATATTTTTTCAGCGTCGCCAATAAGCTTGGAATATCAAGCGGCTTAGCAATGTGGTCATTCATACCTGCTGCAAGTACGTTAGTTTTATCTTCGTCAAAGGCGTTGGCAGTCATCGCGATAATCGGCACGGTTTTTGAATCTGCGCGGCTAAGTTGACGAATCGCGCGTGTAGCATCGTAGCCGTTCATCTGAGGCATCTGAATATCCATTAAAATCGCGTCGTAATAATTTAACGGCGCTTTTTTAAACATCTCAACCGCGTCTGTACCATCCGGCGCCTCGTCAATTTCCAATTCCATTTCCGACAAAACCATTTTAGCAATTTCGCGATTGACTTCAATGTCCTCAACCAACAAAACGCGCTTGCCGTTAAAGCTGGTCTCCGACAATTCATCTGTGGTATCCTCTTCTTCGACATGACTTACTGCGCGGGATAAAGCCTTTTTCAAGTCCGAAGGGAAAAGTGGCTTAGTGCAAAATGTAGTAGCACCTGCCGCCTTAGCCTCTTCCACAATGTCAGTGTAGTCATACGCCGTAAGAATTATAATCGGTGCACCGTCACCCGCTATGCGTCTAATTTGACGTACCGTTTCAACGCCGTTAAACTCCGGCATAAGCCAATCCACAATGTAGACGCTGAAGGGGTCTTTATCATTAAGCGCCTTTTTTGTACGGAAAATTGCTTCACGCGGTGACGTAGTCCATTCACTGCGCATACCGATTTTGTTAAGCATTTCTGTAAGTGAATCGCAGGTATGAAAATCGTCGTCAACAATCAGCGCGTGCAGACCTTCAAGGTTGCTGACTTGAATCGGTACGGCGGTATCGCTGAGTTTCAATTCAAGCGTGACGATAAATTCACTGCCTTCACCCTTTTTACTCGTGACGCTTATATTGCCGCCCATAAGGTCAACCATCTTTTTCGTGATAGTCATACCTAAGCCGGTACCCTGTATGCCGGATTTTGTACTCGTCGCCTCGCGTTCAAACGGATCGAATATGTGTTTCAAAAATTCTTCACTCATACCCATACCGTTATCCTTTACGTGAAATTCGTACTTGGCATAACCGTTTCTTTCAGATTTATGCTGAACAATGGTAAAGTTAATTGTACCGGTGGATTGCGTGTACTTAATCGCGTTGCTTAAAAGATTTATCAAAATTTGATTTATTTTCAACTTGTCGGCGAGTACGTCTTCATTTTGAATTTGTACCGCGTCAATCTGAAAACTTTGTTCCTTCGCGGTAATCTGCGGCTGAATAATATGGATTAAGCTGTGTACCAATTCGGAAAGGTTACAATCTTCCACTTGAATTTCAACGCGTCCGCTTTCAATGCGGCTCATATCCAAAATGTCGTTTATCAGACCTAAAAGGTGTTTGCCCGACGTTAAAACTTTTTCCAGCGAATCTTTAACTTGCATCTGATTATCAAAATTTCTAAGCGCCATTGTGGTAAAACCGATAATCGCATTCATAGGCGTGCGAATATCGTGGCTCATATTGGAAAGGAAAGTTGTCTTAGAAATATTAGCCTGTTGTGCCTGATCCAACGCCAATGCCAACGCCTGATTTTTCGCCATAGCCTCGCGCGTCTGTTCGTCGACATTTGCAAATCCGATACCTACGGCGTGAATTTCCGGCGAATCGTCAATTCGCGCGGCTCTAAGCATTGCGTAGTAATTTTGTCCGTCGCGTTCTGTAAGAAAGGTGTGCGAAATGATAGTTTCAGTTTTCAGACGTTCCTTTAAATTCTGCGTGGAAATAAATTTTGCCGTGTCAGCTTTATCAGCAGCCGTTATGTACTGTTCAATGTAGCGATTCATAAATTCGCTGAAAGAAGGTATCACGTCGCCTTCTTTGTAACTGCTTATGCCCGGCGTCGAGCGGTAGCAAATGCCTTCGTCAGTATCCAAATTGTAATGATAAACCGTGCGATAATCTGAGCTTAACGCACGAATCATTTCATCTTGCCTATGATGCCGTCTTTCTTCTTCCAAAAGTTTATTCTGCAAAGTCAATTTTTCTTCCATTTCCTCCTGTTTAATGCGGCCTTCCATTTCTGAAATTTCTTTTTCATGCATAAGCTGTGACGTACGCCGAGCCTGCTTTACTAAAAACGCGCAGATTATCATCATTATGACGATAGTCAGCACAATTTGCAAAGTACTGCGCTTTAGCATTTCTTTACTTATGCCGGCAATTTGGTCACCGATCTTATTATCACTTACAAAGCAGGTTAAAATCCAATCAGTGTTTTTTATCGGCGCGTAGAAAAGCAACGCTTCTTTGCCGTTCATCATGAAGGAAGTCATACCTGTTTTGTCGTGTTCAAAATCCGTCTGCAATGTCGCAACTGATGTACCGTCGGTAAAGCGCACCTTTTGAACTGCCGCAAATAAATTTTCATTGTTAGAAAAAACTTCGTTCATAAACGGCGTTAAAGACTTGCCGTTTTTAGCATAAAAATTGCAAATGATATCTTCCTTCGCACACATAGGCATTGCCTTTTCGTCAATAGCCTCACCTAAATTAATTTTAGTAAATGCAGTGAAAATTTGCGAATCAAGAAAATTTATGTCGTCAACCGGAATTGAAATTGTAATTTCGCTGTCATTAACTTCAACTTTAGGCAAATTATGTTCTTGTACAATGTGCGTAACTTTTCGCGCAGTGTAAAGCGTCCCATTCCTGCAGAGTAATCCCAACTCTTTTGTGTCGCAGATAACCTCCATTTTGGCAAGCCAGCGCTGTAAACTCTCTTGATTTTGCAAATCTTCCGCGCTTATGGTTGAAATTGCATTTTTCAGATCAAGCGTGGCGTTATCAATTTTTAATTCTACAACGTGTCTGCAACGTCCCGCCAATTCTTGAAGATAATACCTGCTGACAGAATGAACTGCCTCATTGGTGCTTAGTTGGGTAGTGCGACTTATCCAGATGCCTGTAATAATCAGCACTGCGGCAAGAATAACCCCGCCAAGCGCCGCACCAATGACGGTTTTTCTATTGTTCTTTTCTCCGGAAGAGTTGGTGTCCACAATCATCCCCTCTTTCGTTACGTCAACCTTTCCTAAATTGCCGTTCCTCTAATTTCTTTATTACGTCTCTCCACAAATTCTACGAAGTCTGCAACCGGCATAGGCTTGGCGTTTAAAAATCCTTGCCCGTAGTAGCAGCCGAGTTCCAGCAAAAGTTCTTCCTGCTCCTTCGTTTCAATGCCTTCACATAAAACTTTCATTTCCAATGCGTGACCGAGATTTATAACGTTGCGCAAAATATCACGCATACGCGGCGATTTATCCGCGCCGGTTAAAAGGGATCTGTCAATTTTCATTACGTCCATAGGCAGTGAACCGAGCATCATAAATGACGAGTAGCCGGAACCGAAATCGTCAACCGAAACACTGAATCCCATTTTATGCAGTTCGCGAATAATATATTCCGCGTTTTGTTGACCTGCCTTCGCGTCGAAATCGCCAAACATTGTTTCAGTAACTTCCAACTCAATCAACCCTGCCGGTAATTGGTACGTGTCCACAATAATCTGCATTTTTTCCAAATAACCTTCTTCCGTCATATGCAAACGGGATTGATTGACAGAAATGGGTACAACCTCTTTACCCTCGTCAAGGCGTTGACGCTGTAATTTACAAGTTTGCTCCAAAAGGTAATAGTCAACTTGAATGACAAAGCCGTTGCGCTCAAAAAGCGGTATGAATTTGCCGGGCGGCATAAATCCCAAGTCAGGACTAATCCAACGTACAAGAGCTTCAGCGCCGATAATTTCACGCGTTCTGATATCATATTTAGGCTGGTACCATGCTTGAAATTCCCCGTCAATAAGCGCCTGTTCCATTCTACCTTCGATATTGTGATTAGTCGTAAGCATTTCTTGCAACTTTTCATCAAAAATTTTAATGGCTTCGCCGCCTTGTTGGTGACAGGCCACCAGTGCGCGATCAACGGCTTGTTGCACGGAAAATTCTTTGTCGTAAGGCGCGATACCTGCGCGGGTATGCAAAACAATTTTGGTACTTTCAGCGGCAGTTTCCATGTAGCTGTTGCTTTCAATAATGCCGTGTACCCATTCGGTAATTTTTTCTAAATTCTCCGCCTTGCAAAAACAAATCAAGTGGTCAACGTCAATACCTGCCGCAACCAATAAAACCGGATCAGCATCGTTTAAATTTTTCGCCAAAGTTTTAAATTGCTTTTCAACCAATCTGTGACCTTGCGTTGCCGTAACCGCCGCACTTGAAGTCATAGAAAAAACTACAAAGAAGGTCTTTATATTCGATTCAATATTGTCCATCACTATCGGCACTTCGCGTTCAAGCCAAGAAACATTTGGCAAGTCGTACCTTAAATCGGTGTATGCCATATGTTCAACGAGTTTAAGGCGTTGTTGACGCATACGCCCGCGATAAATTAAGAAAATCCCCACAAATGTGACGATTAACATAACAAAGCCTATTAAACGTAAGGGGTGATGATAAAGCGCCCATTTCAATGAAAAGTGCGTTATGATCTTTTGATTTGAGTTGACTAAGTCGCGTATCCAGTCAGGACGCATATGCCCAATTTCTTTATCCAAAATTTCCCAAAGATGCGTATTGGCATTTGCATAAACGCCTAAACTCACGGGTTCAGCATAAACCGACGCGGCTTTAAGGTCAAGCGTATAAGTTTCAGCTTCCTCCATCATCGAATGTACGGAGTTTCTCTGTATGTATGTGACATCTGCGCGTCCGTCACTAACCGCTTGCAACGCTTCAATCATTGACGAAACATAGAGGCGTTGACTATCGGGAAAGTGCGGCTCAATGAAATGCGTCGTATAAAAAACATTCTTGACACAGGCAATAGTCATAGGCGTAGAAGGATCAATCGTGTAGTCCATTCGCGTAACAGGTACGTAGTCAATGTTAAGGTACGGTTTTGTAGGTTTCATATTGAGATTTTCCGCCCAGCTGTAATCGCAGACAACATCGGCTATAAAATCAATTTCACCTTTTTTGATTAACTCTCCGGCTTCATGAAAATTATTTGTTTCAACAATTTCAATCTCAACGCCTAAATCTTCGGAAATTCTCTTGACGATACTTGGAATTACGCCGATTAAATTATTATTTTCGTCGCGGTATGCATAGGGCTGATATCTTGAAAAAATCGCCGTTTTAAGCTTTTTCTTCTGTTTAAGGTATTCTTCTTCACTGCGGCTTAACGTCAAGGGAGAACCGCCTGCAACAAAGTATGTGGCATTTAATCTGTCGCGAATGTTCGGTTGGTACAACAAAAGCTGTTCCATTGCAAAATTAATGCGATTATATAACTCTTTTTTATCTGCACGAATCAAAAGGCGATAACTCTGCCTGTCGAAAAGCGCCAAGACATTTTGCGTACGGCGCGAATCAACCATTGCATCAACATAGCCGTCAATGTCTTCGTCGTGAAAAGCCTTGTGAAGAGCGTCTAAATTTGGATATGAAACAATTTCGTAGGTAAAGCCTTCCATTTTGGCAATTTGGGGCAGAGACGGTGTAGAATGTAAAAAAGGTACTGTTCCCAATTTCATATGCGGCTTGATTCCCTTCGTGACAAGCTCCATTGGGTAGCGTCCAACTACGTGATCTGTACGTAAGGCATTTTGAACTTTTTTATAATCGCCCGGCATGTCGGGAATTATGTCAACTTCACCTTTCTGCAGTTTTGAAACAAGGTCGTCCCAATCTTTTGCCTCGACGTATTCAAAATTACAGTGCGCATAGTTTGAAAGAAATTCCATATATTCAAAACCGTAACCTGTCTTATGATCCGGAATGTCTTCATAAATGAAACCGGTATGTTTTATATAGCCGACTTTAAAAGTTTCTGTACCGGTCTCGGAATTGGAAGGTTCTGCTTGACATTGCACGGAGAACGTTAAAAAAAATGTTGTTACAGTTATGAGAAAAAGATTTAAACTTCTTGTCATCAAACGCACCTCGCAATTAAATTTTGGCTTTAAAATTTTCCGATTAAAACCGTAAATGACAGATTTAATTATTGTAAAAAAAACTTTTTCAGTATAGTTTATCAAAGTACAACAGTTTTATCAATTATCAGAAAAAATTTCTATAGGTAAAAAATTTTTTTAACGCATAAATCGGCAGGAAAAATTAGCCTGCACATTTAATTACGATTAATAGATTCATAAATTTTCCGTGAATGTCACATTTGCAAAAAGGGAGGGGTTTTTGAATGAGTTCCATGAGTATTCGGCAGAAATTATACTTCGTCTTTATACTGTTAATAATTGCATTCATCGGCAACGGAATTTATTCTGCGTTTAGTTTATCTTCAATAAACGACGGCGCTTTGAGGATAGCGACGCAACATTTAAGAGGCGTTATAGCTGCGTCGGAGTCCAGTAAATCTATGAGTGACTATCGGCAGGGCGAATATGCCGTTATCGACGCTACAACATTGCCGGGCAGAATTTTTTCCGCTCAACAGACAAAAAAACTTGCCGACCAAATCGACATTACTTTTGATGCGATTGAGCCGACATTGGAAGGCGATATAGCCGGTGAATTTAAAGATATGCGCGATACATGGGATAAATATAAAACCAATTCCAACCGCGTAATTGAACTTGCAAAAAGCGGTAACGTTCCCGAAGCCGCCCGCCTTCTTGAAAGTTCCAGCCAAATGTACACGCATATTGGCATGAAGTTAAACAAGATTTTAGATAACCGCAAAGATTTTATTAATGCGGAAGTTATCGCGTCCGAATCAAAATATAATCAGACGAGAATTATTTTGCTGATAACAATAGCCGCCGTGATTTTATTTTCCGTATGTATGGCGTACTTTTTAAGCAAATCCATTTTGGATCCGATTGAATACCTTTCCAATGTTTCACGTGAACTTGCCGCAGGAAATTTGACGGTAGAGGCTAAGCCGCAGTCCAATGATGAATTTGGATCGCTTACCGAAATTTACGGCAATACCATTAAAAAGTTACGCCAACTTATTGAAAACATTCAGCACAATGCTAAAGACGCGTCGACATTTGCCGCGCAGTTAAATGAAAATGCGTCACAAAGTGCGCTTGCCACGCAACAGGTAGCCGCCTCAATCGGCAACGTTGCAGAAAACGCAAGTAAGCAGGGTATAGCCGTCGAGCAGTCTACTGAAGATATTCGCGCCTTTGCTGAACTTCTGCAGGATTTTGAAAACAAAGCTGATTCATCTGTTGAATCTGCGCGAAATGTTGAAGAAATTGCAAACTTCGGCAGGACGGCGGTAGGCGGAGCGGTTGACCAAATGTCTGCCGTTGCAGAGAGTGTAAACAGGACGGCAAAGGTTATCGAAAAACTTACCGAGCGTTCAACGCAAATCGGACAGATCAGCTCAACTATCGGCGATATTGCCGAGCAAACAAATTTATTGGCATTAAACGCGGCGATTGAAGCCGCCCGCGCAGGTACGGCAGGACGCGGTTTCGCCGTAGTAGCCGACGAGGTACGTAAGCTTGCCGAAGGTTCAAATATCGCGGCGTCGCAAATTGCCGAATTAATTACCGCCATTCAAAATGAAATGAAAGAGGCGCTTGAACAAATGGAGCGCGGCAACAAGGAAGTTGAAAGCGGTAAAGTCGTTGTTGCTGAGGCAGGGGATTCTTTCCAAAATATCACTGAAGGCATCGGCGAATTGACACGGCACGCGGAAGATATCTTGAAAAATGCTAAAATGGCGTCAACCCGCGTTGACAAGCTTGTTGAATCAATGGACGAGCTTAATAAATCCAGTAAAGATGTCAGCATGGAAACAGAATCAGTCAGCGCGGCTACGGAAGAGCAATCCGCCTCAATAGACGAAGTTGCCAACGCCAGCCAAAAACTTTCAGACCTTGCAGAAGAGCTTACGGCGTCCGCGTCGAAGTTCAAAATTTAAAAACTGCTTAACAGACTTGTGAGGTGAAATATTTTGAAACAGGTGAAATTTTTAATCATAACGGCATTGCTGATTTTCACGGCGGCATTGACAGGTTGCGGCAGTGCAGACAACGCCGACAGTAAAAAGGTGGCAATTTGTTTTCCGAATACTACTCCCAGTTGGCAACGTAATTCAGCGGCATTGCAAGATCAACTTTCTGCGGACGGCTTTACGGTTGACGTGAAAAGCTCCGCTACTGTCGAAGAACAGCAACAACAGATTAAAGACGCACTTCAAGCCAAGCCGAATTGTATGGTTATCGGCGCTATTGATTCTGCCGCGTTGGTTGACGTGTTGGAAAACGCGAAAACTTACAACGTGCCGATTATCGCCTTTGACAGAATCATTTTGAATACGGACGCCTTAAGTTACTACGCCAGTTTTGACAATGACGCGATAGGCGAGGCGCAGGCGCTTTATTTTGAGGCGGCGTTAAACCTTCGCAACGGCGGCGGTCCATACAACATTGAATTTTTCGCAGGAGGCGCGGCTGATAATAACGCGCATATTTTCTTCAACACCGTTAAAGAAATGCTTAATCCGTATTTGAAAAATGGGCAACTTGTATGTCGTTCTGGACAAACCGATTTCAATTCTGCCAGCGTCAAAGATTGGCAGTCTGAAAATGCTCGTCCACGTATTCGTGAACTTTTAACCCAGTATTACAGCGGTGAAACTCTTCACGTCGTACTTGCGCCGAATGACGAGATTGCCGGCGTTATCCTTGATGAAATACAAAAAGCCGGCAAACCCGTACCGTTAATTTCCGGACTTGACGGCGATCCTAAGGCATTTGAGCGAATCAGAAACGGTCAGCAGACTTTCACCATTGCAAAAGACCCTGACGTTTTAACCGCTAAATGCGTGCGTATGATTAAAGCCGTTGTCGAAGGCGTTCAACCGGACATTAATGACGTGAAAACCTACAACAACGGCGTTAAAATTGTTCCCGCGTACCTTTGCACGCCGCAGATTGTTGACAAAACCAACGTGCAAAATTTTTAGCAAGCGCGTCAAATTATATTCCACGTGATCTTTTCAATATTTAAACCGCTATACCCACTAAACAAATCTTTAACTTTTCCAGAGCAGGTGACGGACTTCAAGTCAGTGCAACCGTCAAATGCCCAGTTGTCGATTGTAGTCAAGTTGTCGGGCAAATTTATTTCTTTCAAGCCTGTGCAATCTTGAAATGCATAGTTGCCGATTGATGTCAAGTTGTCGGGCAAATTTATTTCTTTCAACGCCGTGCAACCATTAAATGCCCAGTTGCCTATTGTAGTCACGCTGTCCGGAATTTCAATTTTCGGCAAACTTTCGCAACCTGAAAATAAAATGTTGCCGATTTTAGTTAAACCTGCCGGCAATTTGACTTCTTTCAAGTTAGTGCAACCTTTAAATGCCTCGTCGCCGATTTCAGTCACGCTGTCAGGCAAATTGATTTTCTTCAAATTCGTGCAACCGTCAAATGCCTGTTGACCGATTGAAGTTAAAGTCTGCGGGAAATAAACATCTTCCAAACTGATACAGTCTTGAAAGGCATCATTGTATATACCGACTAAACTATCAGGCAAAACTACTTTTACAATGTTTATACAACCTTGAAATGCACGTTCGTCAATATATTTCAAGCCGTCGCGCAGAACCAGCGTACCGACGGCATTTTTATTGTCGCCGTTATAGTATAATTTTTCCAGCGACTCTTTAGCTTGAATATTTTCCTTTGCCAATTTTTTCAATTTCAAAATCGCACTAACTTCACCATTGGACGCGTCTAAAATTATTTTCTGTAAATCCTCGTTATCCGATTCGC
>CAJOKY010000035.1 GCA_905235425.1 uncultured Selenomonadaceae bacterium | reverse complement strand
GTAAGGTGCTGCAAAATGCCGCAGTCGTAATTTCTAAGCGCCGTTTCATAGGCACTTTTCAGCGTGTCTGAAAAACTTTTGGAGCGCATTTCAATTTCAAAATTTTTGACGCGGTTTTTGAGTGAAAATTCATCAACGCCGAAAGACTCTATTGTAGGTACGTCATTTTCAAGCTCAATGTAGTTTGACGTTAAAATACATTCGCGGTAAGAGAAAATATAAGGTTCACCTTTAATTTTCTTCTCAAAGTTTTCAACGAACTGTTTGAAAATAACCTGTCCGAGACCGGCTTTTTTGTCCGAACGTGCAACCTGCTTTTTGAGATCTGACAAAATTTCCTGCGCCTTTTCAACGGGAGCGGCGGGGTGACCGGAGTTTGAGGAGTTTTCAAGATTTCTTTTAGCGTAAACATAATTCAAAAGCGCCGTTAAGCACTGTTTCATGACGCCGGTAACTCTTCTGCGTTTTGGACCTTTGAAAGGTTCACGTTCCTTGCGTACAAGCGTAACTTGTGGATTATTCCAAACGTAGTCCAAAAAGTCATCGATTTCATCTTCCGAAAAAAGATCTTCGTCAATCTGCGCGGCAGGTTTTGAAATGACGGTTGTTAAATCTGTAGCTTCAAACTGCCTGCAAAAATCCAAAAGCTCCTCCGTCGTGTAGTCGTCAACGCTTAAATATTTTCTGACAAGCCCGTTGTTGCTGAAAGTCTGTTGAATAACGTCCTTAACGCGGCGGTGATTCACGTCCGAATGCAGTACGCTGTCGGCAATGTTTTCAGCCATTTTAATCTGCGCGAGAGCCTCTTTAAAATTATCTTCATTGCTGTTGCCTGCTCCTACAAGACAATCCGCAAAGGCAAGGTGCGTTTTTTCCGTGAAGTTGTTGAAAAGGCTGATTAAAGTTTTCGCGGCAGGATAAGACTTGAGAGCAGTATTAACCTTGTCTTCGTTAATTTGCCGCCACACCTTTTGAATTTGATAGCTGGTAGGATCGGGCGGCGCGAAAAAGCTTTTAATCATTGCGGCAAGGTTGAGATAGTCAAAAATTTTGCCGACGTTGGCTTTCGGAATTTCAACAGAATTATTCCAAAGAATAAATGTATCGTAATTGCGCACCGTCTGAATTGTCAAAGGATCATCAAGAATAAAACCTACTTCATCAGAAAGGTACGCAGCCCAATTTTCAACGTTAGGCTCTGTTTGCGCAATAAAATCTTTCAAGGCGTGGAGGGCAAGCATTGCGCGACTTACCGCACCTAACTTAAAAAGGTTGGTTACTACCGTTACGCCGTCGACTTTTGCAAGATCGCTTTCAAGTGTTCCCGTGACAGGTTCAGCAGCCGTTACCTTTTCTTCTTCTTCGACTTTTTCTTCTTCAGACGCTGATTTTTTTTTCTCAAGCGGCGGCTTAATTTCTTCTACCGTTTCATCTTTATCATCTGTGTCATCTTCATTGTCGGGGTCTGTAATCTTTTCTTTAGTTTCGACAATTTCAATAGGCGTAATATCATCGTCTTCATCATCTTCATTGCCGTAAGTTTCGGCAATTTCTTCAACTTCGCCAACATCTTTCTTTGTGTCGGACTGCTTACCTAAAAAGTAAAGATTTACTTCTTCATCATCTTCATCAAAATTCAACGTAGGTTCAGGCGTTACCAAAAATGACGGCGTGACAACTTCTTCAGAAAAAGTATTTTTGTCGTAAACTTCTTCTGATTCGGCATCATCAGAATCTGTCTTTTCAGGCAAAACTTGCTTATCATCAAAAAGCCCTTGCAAAGAATCTTTTTTTAAAGGTGAAATAGGTTTTCTGCCGCGTTTTGATACAGGACGACCAAATTTACAAAGAGACATCCATTCATCAAAGGTAAATGAAACACCGGTAGGAGTCACAAAACCTTCCGGCGTACCCATGAGGAAACGAATATTTTTAAATTTGACGGTATCAAACATTTTCATCCAAGCCAAATCGTCGATATCAAATACAAATACAAGTACAGCTTTGATAGCCACACTGTCATTGAGTTCACGTTCAATCAAAAGGCGGAACGTTGCAATTTCTTCCTCCCAATTTTTACCCAAAAGATTGAGCGACAACATAAGAATAACTTGCGGAATATCGCTGTCCAGCTTATATTCTGCGCGTGCAAAGGCAATATCGGGATTGTACTCAAAATTTAATTTAAGCACGTCTTTGAGCCGCGCTTCACTCATTTTCATCAGCGCAAATTTAAGCGCTCGTACAAGAGTATCAAAATTACTTTCTCCGTTTTGAGAGGTATTTTTGGCAAATGAACGAAATACGCGCGTACAGAGATCCATGCCGAAATCATTCAAGTAGTAAAATTGACGTTCGCGCCACGTCACCTTATCGGCAAGTCCCCAAGTGAAAAGTCTTTCCAAAATCGCAGGGGTAAGTATGGCAAGATTTTTTGTAATTTTGCCGCTGAATTTTATATTTTCGATACCTTCTTTAAATAAAATCCTTGACTCCATGAACATTTTAAAAATAGGAGCGGGATCCGATTTTTCCACCAATTCATGCAGTTTGTTATTGAAAGATTTTACCGTGAAAGTTTTTCTTGACGTAGATTTTTCAATTACAAAACTGTTTTCATCGTAGAGGACAAGGGATAAATCCGGAGGCGGTTGAATTTTTCTGTACTTTATGCTAACAGCTCTTACGGCATGAACGTTTGGTGCGGACGAAGATTTTTTCTCAGCCTGTACTTCAAATTTTTCTTGCGGCTTAATTTCTTCCACTTCAATGACGGCGCCGGGATAGTGCAATTTGTTTTGTGAAAGTGCCATTACCAATATGGGATTGTCGGGAAAATTTTGTAACGCTTCCAAATATTTTTCCGGCGATATCACTTCACTGCTTGAAACAATTTCGTCAAGCAAAACAAATCTTTCTGCCTGCTTAAAAAAGTTTGAAATATTTGCTACGTCGACTTTAGCTGTTTTGTTTTTAAGGTGCTCTGCCTGCAGTTGGACTTGCCGTAAAGACTGCATCATTTTTTCATCTTTGGAATCTAAGATTAGTGTAGAAATTTTTGCAAGTATTTGCGTTAATTCTTCGCGTTTTGAATTTTGTTCCAAGCCGGCAAGTGCTTTGTCTACCTGCTCCATTTTACCGAGTGACGCCGCACGTTTGGTTTGTTCAACCGTCGAAAATTTTTCTTGCGCTTCTAAAATTTGTTTTAAAAGTGCGTTGACTTCTTCCGAATCTGCATCTATGAAAAATCCTTTATCGATAGACGCGGCTATATCAGCTAAAATCGGTCTTAATCTTACTCGCGATACTTCCATTGTATTGAAAAGTTCTCGCAAGCGCCCTATGACTTCTGAATTTATACTTTCCATAAAGCTTTCTTGACATCTCCTTTTTGTGAAAATTTTTTTTAAAGGTTGTCTATCCTACATTAAGTTTTCTGAAAAATAGTACAGCCCTCCTTTATCGTTTATTAATCGCAATTATACAGCAAAAAAAAAGATCTGCAAAGGCAGATTGAATAGAGGTTAAAAAAAATGTTTAAATATTTCCGCCACATATAGAGGCGGTAGATTGCTCGCTTAATCCGGTTAAAAATTTTTTATCATTTCAGTTCTCGACAATTTCAAGTTCGCTGAAATAAATTTTAATTTCGCGTGCGGCACTTTCCAAACTGTCAGAGGCGTGTACGGCGTTTTTACTGCCGTTTTCAGCATAAAGCTTGCGCACTGTACCTTCTGCGGCATTGGCAGGGTTTGTAGCGCCGTTAATTTCGCGTACGCGCTTAATGACGTTTTCGCCGCCGATAACCAATGCCATTAAAGGCGCACTTGTCATAAACTCAACTAAGCCGTCGTAGTATGGGCGTCCGATATGTTCGACGTAATGCGACGCGGCAATTTTTTTGTCCATTTTCAAAATCTTAGCCGCGCAGATTTTAAAGCCTTCGCGCTCGTACATTTTCAAAATATCGCCGCAGTGTCCTTTGCCAAATGCGTCCGGCTTAATTAATACTAAAGTTTTTTCCATTTCTGTATCTCCTTTTTTAGCTGGTAGCTTGTAGCTTATAAAATCTGTTCCCTGCTCCCTAATCCCTGTTCCCTAATCCCTAAAACGGTACGGCGTTCATAATCAGATTGGGATTGTTGTCACTAATCCAGCCGAGTGACCATTCGTTTTCTACAAGCAACACGGGATTTTCTTTCCTGTCAAGTACAAACATACCTCTATCCGCGCCGCGCAGAGTTGCAGGCGTAATTTTTTTATCGTCTTCCAATCTCAGCCAACGCGCCACTTCAAAAGGCAACATTGTTAAAATCACGTCGACATTGTATTCGGACTTCAAGCGGTATTGCAAAACTTCAAACTGCAACGTTCCGACCGTACCGACAATGTACGAATCCGTACCCGCGCCGACGGGATAAAAAAGCTGTATCGCGCCTTCCTGCGTCAACTGCTCAATGCCCTTTGAAAACTGCTTGCGTTTCATTGTATCTTTGGCTTGTACGCGGGCAAATTTTTCAGGCGGGAAAATCGGAAATGCCTCAAATTTAAATTTATGCGCGGCGTCAGTCAACGTGTCACCAATACCGAAAATGCCCGTGTCAAAAAGTCCTACAATGTCGCCCGGAAAAGCCTCTTCGATAATCTGCCGCTCCTGCGCGAGAAATTGTTGCGGTTGCGAAAGTTTTACAATTTTATTTGTAGCCGCGTGCCAAACTTCCATATTGCGCTGAAATTTGACGGAACAAATTCTGATAAACGCCAATCTGTCACGGTGCGCGGGGTTCATATTGGCTTGAATTTTAAATACAAAGGCTGAAAATTTTTCGTCTGCAGGTTCAATAATGCCGTCGTCTGAAAGGCGCGGTGCAGGCGGCGGTGCAAGGCGTAAATATTCTTCCAAAAAATTTTTAACGCCGAAATTTGTCATTGCCGATCCGAAAAACGTCGGCGTCAAATCTCCCGCGTTAATCTTGTCAATGTCAAACTTTTCACCCGCCTCATCAAGCAACATTAAATCATCTTGCAAGGCGTCAAAATTCGCCTGCCCGATTCGCTTTATAACTTCCGCGTCATCAGGCGCAAAAATTTCAGAAATGCGCTCCGTCTGTCCGTGCGACGTATCTTCTGCAAAAAGTTCAATTTGATTTTTCTGCCTGTCGTATACGCCTAAATATTTGCCGTCCGTACCGATTGGAAAATTCATGGGATAAGCGCGAATACCCAAAACTTTTTCCACTTCGTCAAGCAAGTCAAGCGGAATTTTGCCGTAGCGGTCGAGCTTATTTATAAAAGTAAAAATCGGAATACGGCGTTCGCGACAAACTTTGAAAAGCTTTTTAGTCTGCGCCTCGACGCCTTTAGCCGCGTCCAAAACCATAACCGCGCTGTCAACCGCCATAAGCGTGCGGTATGTGTCTTCAGAAAAATCTTGGTGACCGGGAGTATCCAAAATATTTATGCGACAACCGGCGTAATCAAATTGCAACACGGAGCTTGTCACGGAAATGCCGCGTTGCTTTTCAATTTCCATCCAATCTGAAACGGCGTGACGTTGCGCTTTGCGTGACTTTATCGATCCGGCAAGATGTATCGCGCCGCCGTAAAGCAAAAGTTTTTCTGTCAATGTGGTTTTACCTGCGTCGGGGTGCGATATTATCGCGAAGGTTCGACGCTTTGATATCTCTTCGTTAAGTGTCAAAAATTTCACCTCGTTATTTTATTTTAAAGTTATACCGAATTTTTCCAACAAATCTGTACGTGATTCAAGCTGTTCTTTAAATTCCGGAAAAACGTCTTTAAGGTATTCTAATTCTTTTGGGTTTTGATCTAGCCCACTGACCTTTGCATATTGAGCATAGGCTAGAAATGTTTCAATATCTTCAGTGGTATATTTTTCAGTAACTTCATCATCAAAATGCTTCCTTAAGTTTTCGCTAAGAATGTAACAATATGGTCCCGTATGAGAATGTGTAAATAATGAAAACGCCGCATCAATATAATAAACATCTAAGTCATGCAACCGATTTAATGCCAGCTGATAAATATTCAAATAAGCGGCACGGCGCGGAATAAGTATAACATTTGAATTATCACGAAGAAAAATAATATTATGCGATATAGAGCCTATCATTGATGCCCAATGTTCGCAGTTTAAATAAATGTTCAGCTGGTCTTCCAACTGCAAATTACCCGGTTGTACAATCGCATAACCTTTCGATTCAAAATATCTAGCAATACGTTCTTCACCGAATTGATGCCGTCCTTGAAAGAAATAAAACTTTTTTTTGTCGAGTGGTGAAAAATTTTTGTTTGCGAAGTCTCTAATTTGATTGACATTTTCTAAATATTCTTGAGTGAAAAATGATTCGTCGTTTCCACCGAAGTCATCTGCTGTTCCGTCTATGGAATGTGCAGGTCCACCCAACGTGCTTTTTCCCAAGAAAAAAGATTCATCAGGGATAATCACGTTGGCAAATTTCATCGGTCTATTGATAATCAATAAACTTCTTACATCAATTTCTAAAATTTTAAGCAACTTTGCAAAATTTTCTATAACCCCCCCCCACATAGGAGTATAAACAATCGGGCAATTTTTGAAATAATTTTTATAAATATTACTTTTTAAAAACCAAATACGCTTTAGGTTATCTGTCAAACAGTGTCCCCAAATATTGATTAACATTCCAAGATAAATAACTGTCATCGGGCTGTAAAGTACTTCGTCATTTGGCGTATAGACTTCTTCTCCAACTCCTATATGAACCGAAGTTCCTTTTACAAAATTTCCTCTATCATCCATCAAGCCTCCGAAAAATCCGGCATAATTAACATCTTTTAATGGCAGAATCGTACCGTTTTCAATTATTCTGAAATGTAATTTTTTATCGTAAAAATGATTTTCGTTAAGTCTGTCGCCGAAATAATCTTTGTTATAAAGACCGTCGTAATTTATCAAAATCTAACCTCCTATATAAAAAATTTTACTGCGATATTGTAAACGGTTGACAGTAAGTTATCAAGAAAAAATTTGAGTAAAAAAAAATTCGGACTGAAGAATCAATCCGATTTCTTTCAGCTGTCTTCGTAAGGGCGAATACGTAGGGTTAAATCATGCGCCGCGCAGATTTTTTTACACTGCTCAATTTCATCAGGCGGCGTGACTTTATCGACAATCGTCATTACGACTTTAGGCACGACATTTTTCATTTTATCGGCAAAATCAAACATAGCATCGTAAGCCTGCAAGCCGAATTTCGAGCGCGTAATTTGCAAATACCTTTCAGCCGTCGCCGCATTTAAGCTGATTGACATAACATCTAAAATATTTTTAAACTCCGGCGAAATGTCGCGACCATGTTCAAGATTGCCGAGACCGTTCGTATTAAGTCGCGTTGAAATTTGGGGATTCGTCGCCTTTACGTATTGCAAAAGTTCCGTCAACACGTCAAGCCTTATCGTAGGTTCACCGAAACCGCAAAATACAACTTCTTTCACCAAGTCAACAGGTACGGCGTTCAATTCGGCTTTAACCTCGTCCGCAGAAGGTTCACTTTCAAGCCATAAACTTTTTTCTGCCGACATAACCTTTTTATCACGCAGGCAGAAGGCGCAGTCATTGTTACAGCGATTCGTTAAATTTACGTAAACGCCGCGCAGATTCGACGAATCATTTTTAAAACTTTCGGCAACAGAAAAATACTTGCCGCCTTTCGTAGTATAAACTATCACAAAATTTCTCTCCAATACTAGTTGTTAGCCATTAGCGGTTAGCGATTAGCCATTAATAGCTAATAGCTAAGAGCTAACAGCTAACTGCTAATTCACATCAACGCTGACAACGCCGTCAATGCGCTTAATCGCGTCCACAACTATAACGCTTTTCAAGCCGCGATGGTTATAAACTTCAAAGTCAATACATAAAATTTCGGGGTGATCTTCGTCCGCCACAACTTTTACGCCGCGAACTTTCAACTGCAAATCGTCAATGCATGAGCTGATATGCATAAGCTGACCGGCTTTATCGCGCGTACGAACTTTTAAATACAAATTCTGTTCATGCATAACCCATTCATCAATACGTGACAGCGTACCGAGCGTGGCGAAAATCAAGCCGGTAGTAAAAAGCGCGCCGGTATAATAACCCGCACCTACTGCAAGCCCGACGCCTGCAACTACCCAAAGACAAGCCGCCGTAGTCAAGCCCGTGACGTTTAAGCCTTCCTTCATAATGGCGCCTGCACCTAGAAAACCTATGCCGCTTACAACTTGTGCCGCCAATCGCGCAGGGTCGGCATTGGTACGACCTTCGACGTTGAAGTAAAGCGCCTCACTCAAAACCATTATCAAGCAGGAGCCTAGACATACCAAAACGTTTGTGCGAAGTCCCGCAGATTTACGACGACTTTGGCGCTCATATCCTATGACACCGCCTAAAACGCAGGAAAGCGCCAGCCTAAAAAAAAGTTCCCATTCAGAAACCAAAAATTAACGCCGTCCTTTAAAAATTATAAATCCTTTGAATGCTACAAATTCAAATATTTTATAAAATGTTATAAGTCCAATATTTTTTAAAAGTCAACGAATTTGTAAATTATGCTCTTATATTGATAATTGCATGAAACATATTCAGAATTTCTTGACCGTAGTAATGTCCTGGTACAGCCCAGCGTCCATTTAAATCAGACCAATTACTAAGAGTGCGAGTACCGTAAGCTTTACGCACAATGTCATAGCGCGGATCTACAAGCGGCGTTACGGGTCTGCGTGTTGACGTGTAGGCTAATAAATGCTGAATATGCGCACGTACGCCAATCTGCGCGGTAGGGAAGTAGCCGCCTCTTACGCCGCCGCCGGTTGTACCGAGTCCGCAGAAATTATTTTGCTCCGGTACAACATCGCCGCCATAACGGAAAAATCCCGTCTCTTTAAGCGCTTGTGCAAAGGCAACGTCGGGGCGAATGCCCTCACGTCCTGCCTCTTCGTAGTAGTAAGCGACAATTTCTTCAGGAGAGACGGTGATTTTGGGATTGGGATTATTTCTTAAAAGATATTCTACGCATTGTTCTTGACTTGCTATCGGCGTACCGATTATTGAAGTATCTGCTATCGAAATTGTTTGCGGTACGTCAATATTATCAGGGTACGAAGGATTTGAGCGGTAGTCATTTCTAAGGGCGCCGTAGTTGTAGCCGGAATATCTGCTGTTTGTATTGGCTTTATCGCCATGTCTAAGGTCTGACGAAGAAATAGCCTTGATTTTAGGATCGTGTATCCTGCCTTCGCCTGTACTCATCGGCAAAGAAATTGCAAATGCGCCAATTAAAAAAGCCGCCGTAAATTTTTTTATTCGTACACTATTCAAAAAATCCACCTCATTTTTAGTGTCGGCAAAATATTTCCGACGTTGTTTAATTAACCGGAAAAATTTTACACCAATAAATTTTTTATGTCAATTAATTATAAATTTCTTCTTTTTGATAAAAATTTCAGTAAAATTACAGATTAGTGATTAGCGGTTAGTGATTAGCGGTTAGCGATTAGCCATTAGCCATTAGCCATTAGCGGTTAGCGATTAGCCATTAGCCATTAATACCTACCAGCTAACAGCTAATAGCTAACAGCTAAAAGCTAAAAGCTAAAAAATATTTTCCTTGACTTTTAAAAAGCGGCGTGATATACTGCGCGGCGTTGGGGACGTAGCTCAGCTGGGAGAGCATCAGGTTCGCAATCTGGGGGTCGAGGGTTCAATCCCCTTCGTCTCCACCAACTGACTTTGAAATTAATTTGTCAAGGAGCTTTCGTTTGTACGACAGCTCCTTTTTGGCGTTTATAGATATTAGGGAACAGGGAGCAGGGATTAGGGAACAGTTTTTAGAGTATAATTGAAAATTGGTGAACAATGAATATAAAAATTTACACAGACGGTTCTTGCATCGGAAATCCCGGCGCGGGCGGTTATGCGGCAATTATCATTTATGAAGACGGACAGAGCGAAGAAATTACCGGCGGCGAAAATTTTACTACAAACAATCGCATGGAATTAATGGCGGCTATCACGGCACTTAGAAAAATTTCTGCAGATGACAACGTCGAACTTTTCACCGACAGCAATTACTTGAAAAATGCCTTTACGCAAAATTGGATGAGTGAATGGAAACGGCGCGGTTGGAAGGCATCAAGAAAAGGCAAGGTTAAAAATAAAGACTTGTGGCAGGAGCTTGACAATTTAATTTCCAATCTAAACGTACATTTTAATTGGGTTAAAGGTCACGCCGGAAATTTTTTGAATGAACGCTGCGATAAGTTGGCTCGTGAAACAGCTGACAAATTTCAGTCCGACGTACAATCTGCGCGAACTGAAAATTTTAATATGTCAATGGAAAATGTGATAACTGATGAAAATGGTAGAAAGTGGAGCGATAACCAATTACTTCTGTTTGATGATTAGGAAGGAAGTTGAAATTGAAAGTCGGAAAAATATTTTTAGGCATAACTTTAGCGCTATTTATGACGGCGAAGGCTGAAGCGATAAACGAATATCAAGCAGTAAGCGAAATTCCGCAAACGTCGGCACCAATTACAACATTGACTTCGGAAAATTCCGGCTTAAATCCCAACTACACCGTACCGCTTATTCAAGGCACGCGTCCCGTACCGGCAGGTGACGCCTTGCCGAACGTCACGGCAACTTCAGCAGTAGTTATCGAAGCGTCTACAGGTCACGTTATTTATTCGCGTAATGCCGATATAAAAATGTTTCCTGCCAGTACCACAAAAATGATGACGCTGATAATGGCGTTGGAATCGGGCAAGATGGACGAAATTGTTACGGTTGGTCCAAATGCCGACGGCGCGGAGGGTTCAACACTTTGGCTTAATTCCGGCGAACATATACCACTGCGCGAACTTTTGTACGGTATGATTATGGTTTCCGGCAATGACGCCGCTATTGCCATTGCTGAACACCTTGACGGCACTGTTTACCAATTCGCTCAGCATATGACGAAAAGAGCCGCTGAACTCGGCGCTAAAAATACCAACTTCACCAATCCGCACGGTCTGCCGGACGATAACCATTACACTACCGCTCACGATTTAGCATTGATCGCCGCCTACGGTTACAAGCTTGCAGAATTTGAAGATATCGTAACGGCTAAAGAAGTTTCTTACGATTGGATTCATGATTTTCCAAAAATTCTTCGCAGTGAAAATCAAATGCTGTGGCTTTATCGCGGCGGCAACGGCATTAAAACCGGCTACACCGATAAGGCGGGGCGTTGTCTTGTCAGCGCGGCTAAACGCGACGGCATTCAAATTATTTCCGTAGTTTTGGACAGCGAATATATGTGGAACGATTCTATTTTACTGCTTGACTACGGTTTTCAAAATGTGAAATTTGAAAAGTTGGTTAAAGCCGGCGAAGTTGTCAAAAATATTCCCGTTATGTCCGGCAGGCGAAAATCTGTACAAGTGAAAACTACCGGTGAAATTGTTATGCCGATTTTCGGCAATGACGCGCCGCACGAAGTGGTTTACGATATCCCGAAGGTTTTAAATGCTCCCGTCACTAACGGTCAAAAAGTCGGCAAAGTTCGCGTTATGTACGACGGCAAAGAGGCGGCGTCTACTGATATCATTGCTACTGCCGATATCGAACAAAAATCTTTCTTCCGTCTGTTTTGGGAAAAAATTAAAAGTTTCTTCGCTTAATTTTTTGAAAGGAGAATTTTTTTGCCTACGTTGCATTGGCTCGGTAAAGATAAAGTTGTAAATTACGCCGCTAAAATCCCCGTACACGCCCTGAAACGCCTATACACGCACGGTAACGCCTCCGGCAATAAAATTATTCACGGTGACAACCTAACCGCGCTTAAATCCCTCCTGCCGCTGTATGAAGGCAAGATTAAATGTATTTATATCGACCCTCCCTATAACACCGGCAATGAAGGCTGGGTCTACAACGATAATGTCAATTCGCCGCAGATTCAGAAATGGCTCGGTCAAGTCGTCGGACGTGAGGGCGAAGACTACAGCCGCCATGACAAGTGGCTTTGTATGATGTACCCGCGCCTTAAGCTTTTAAAGCAACTGCTTTCTGACGACGGCGCGATTTTTATTTCTATCGACGATAACGAGCAAGCCAACTTGAAATTAATATGCGACGAAATTTTTGGCAGTCAAAATTATCAAGCTACTGTTACTTATGTTCGTAAAACTTCCGGCAAACAGGACAGTACAAATTTTGTGAAATCAACAGAATTTATATTGGTTTACAGCAAAAGTACTTCGTGGCGCTGTAATGAACTTCTTGCCGGTGAAAAGGTAACTTCACGGTACAACAAAATTGCCGACGACGGCAGAAAATATCGTGAGATAGATTTGAGAAAAACCGGTACGAACGACCGCCGCGAAGACCGCCCCAATATGTTTTATCCATTTTATTATGACGAGAAGAATAAAATTTTGTCACTTGAAAAAATTGAAAATGCAGTGGGAATTTTCCCAATGAAAACAGACGGCACGGAAGGGCGCTGGCGTTGGCAAAAAGAGACGGCGGAAAAAAATCTTGACTGCCTCGTTGCAAGAATTATGCCAAAATATATATCTGAAAAAAAATATACTGTTTACGAATTGGATTATATGGACAAGCGCGGCGACATTTTAACAGTCAAAGAGCATACAAATTGGGACAGAACAGAATTTAATTCAGACAACGCGGCGCAGGAATTTAAAAATTTAGGATTTGGCAATAAAG
>CAJOKY010000034.1 GCA_905235425.1 uncultured Selenomonadaceae bacterium | reverse complement strand
TTTCCGCCAATAAAACGAACATTTTCTTTGTACCAGTTGACCATGAAGGGATTGCCGTTGGTATAACCGTGTGCCGCTTCAAAACCTTCAGGCATGGTACCTTTTTTGAAGTCTACAAAAAAAGCTTTTGAAGGATTTTTGGTGGCCAGCTCAGCTTGAACTTCCGAAGTTGTCGCGCATAACATTAACCCGAGTGACAAAGCACCGGCAAGTAAATTTTTGGTAAAATTTTTCATAGCTCACACGCTCAAATCTTCGCCGTTACTCAAAATAACTTTTCGATACCAGTAAAAAGATTTTTTGGGACGACGCTCCAAAGTTCCTTCGCCTTTATTATCTTTATCGACATAAATAAAGCCATAGCGTTTTTCCATTTCGCCGGTACCTGCAGAAACAATATCAATAGGACCCCAAGGCAAATATCCCATAACGGTAACTCCGTCTTCGTCGATAGCTTTTTTGACCTGCGCGATATGCTCGGAAAAATATTTTATGCGTCCGTCATCTTGAATTTCTTCATTCGTTTTTGCTTCGTGAAGACCGATGCCGTTTTCAACGATAAAAAGCGGCAACTCATAACGCTCGCTTAAAACGTTCAATGCATAACGAAGACCAACGGGATCAATTTGCCAGCCCCAGTCATTGACTCTGACAAAAGAATTTCTGGTCTTGACAGGCTTATTTTCAACATCATCAAATTTGGTTGCTCCGCTCTGATAATAAGAAAAAGCAATATAATCCACTTTGCCCTTGTCAAGAATTTCCAGATCGCCGTCCTCCCTTTTTATATTTATGCCCGCGTTTTCCCAATGTTTGAGCATGTAAACGGGATAATGTCCGCGACAATGCACATCGCTATAGAAAAAATTTAAGCGGCGATTTTCTTCGACGTAAGCAATTTGATCTGTCGGCTTGCAAGTTTCAGGATAAATAGGAGTCATAGCAATCATACAGCCAATTTGAAAGTCGGGATTGATTTTGTGTCCTTCAATAACTGCTTTTGCACTTGCAATAAATTCATGGTGAACGACTTGATAAAGAGTCTGATAGCGATTTTCGCCGGGCTGATATTGAACGCCGGAATTTGTAAAAGCCGTAAATTCTCTGTTGACATCAGCCTGATTATTTATCTCGTTGAAAGTCATCCAATATTTGACTTTATTTTTGTAGCGATTAAAGCAGGTAACGGCAAATTTTACGAACAGATCAACCACGCGACGATCTCTGAAACCGCCATATTTTTTCACGACATTTAAAGGCAATTCAAAATGACAGAGAGTAACAACCGGCTCAATATTATATTTGAGCATTTCGTCAAAAAGATCGTCATAAAATTTTAAACCTGCTTCATTCGGTTCGGCATCGTCACCGTTAGGAAAAATTCTTGTCCAAGCAATCGAAGTGCGGAAACATTTGAACCCCATCTCAGCCAAAAGTTTAATATCTTCTTTGTAGCGGTGATAAAAATCAATCGCCTCATGATTGGGATAAGTATGACCGGGCAAAACGCCGTCAGTGATTTTGCGTTCTTTCGTGGCATCGTTATCGCCTTCAGCAACAGTCATAACATCCGCAACGCTTAAACCTTTGCCGCCTTCTTGCCAGCCGCCTTCAAGTTGATGAGCGGCGACTGCGCCGCCCCATAAAAATTTTTTCGGAAATCCCATAAAATCATCTCCTATTGAAGTAAAGGCAAATAACATTAGCAACGTCAAGAAAAAAATTAATTTTTGTTAATTTTCTTGTAAACGTCAATGAGTTCATTGGCGATAATTTTGAAACCTTCCGCACTCATCAGCTGATCTTCCGCATGAAGAATCAAAAGCATAACAACGTTATTGCCTTCAGCCTCTTTCTGCAAAAGTTTCAAATGTGCGTCGTGACCTTCGGCAAATGCCTCGTCACCTTCCGCAATAAGTTGTTCAGCCTCGTCGTAATTTCCAACTTTTGCCTGCTGAATTGCCTCAATATAACTTGAGCGAGCAGTCCCGACGTTGGAAATAATCTGCATTGCAGTCATGTCCAAACCTTCCATGATTTCCATAAGTAATCCTCCTATCAAAAAGTGTTGGTTTCAGGCAGATTAGCCTTCATCCTCCATTGCCTGTTGAGCCGCCTCTTCCTCCAAGCATGCTTTATCTTGAGTTTTGACAAACGGCAGATACACAGCCACCGCCATAGCAAGGTTGATGATTTGAATAACTGCGCCTTGCCAGCCGTTCAACAGCAAACCGGCTATAATCGGCGGAGTTGTCCAAGGTACTTGAACTGCGGTGAATGGTGACATAAATCCGATGGCTATTGAAGTGTAAGTGATAATCAATGCGATAACGGGAACAAGAATGAAAGGTACGATTAAATAAGGGTTGAAAACAATAGGCAAGCCAAAAATAACAGGCTCGTTGATGTTGAAAAATCCAGGAACAATCGCCATTTTTGTAAGTGATTTTAACTGATCAGATTTTGCAACCATAAGACTGGCAATAAGTAATCCGAGAGTTAAACCACAACCTCCGCTCTTTACAAAAACATCATTAACTTGGATTGTCATAATGTGTGCGGCAGGATTTCCAATAAGTTGCCCCGCATCAAATAAAGTTTGGTTGTCGATAGAGTTTGCAAGAAGTAACGGACTTACAACGCCGCCGACAACGTTCGGACCGTGAACGCCTGCCCAGAACAGGATACTTTGCAGACCGACGATCACGATTCCGCCGACGATAGTATCAGACAGACCTTGCAACGGAGTTTGAATAACTTTGAAGAATAATTCAGGCATACTTGTATCAAGCAGATGATGGCAAATACCGAAAATTATAGAACCCGCAGTAAAGCAGATAAAACCAGGCGTCAATGCCTCAAAAGCTCTGGCAACACCGCCAGGAACTGAATCAGGCATTTTTATCCCGATGTGATTTTTTTCGCAGTAAACACAAATATAAGCAACAAAGAATGCAATGACGATAGCAGTTATAACGCCGTTTGAGCCAACCCAATTTTTGGGAATGATACCGCCGACAGTTTCGCCGCTCTGAGTGATAATTTCAGGCGGCATAATAATTAAAAATGTGGAAACGGCCAAAAGTGATGCCATACTTGCGTCGCAACCTTCATTTGCAACATAGCGATAAGTGATTCCGGCAACGACAATCAATGCCAAAACGCCGAAAGTTGCTCCTGCAACAGCATTGAGTGAGTCTGTCCAATTAGGACCAAAAATTCCCGCCATAAAATCAGGATAACCCGGAATCGGCAAATTGGCAATCAACAAAAAAACCGATCCGCAGATTGTGAACGGAGTTGTCATAATAAAACCGTCACGCAAGGCAACAATCGCTTTGATTTGTGCAAAGTTGCCCATAAACTCAATAAACTTGTCGAACAGTTCTTGCTTGTTCATTCTCCTTACCCTCCTAAAAACTTTTTATTTTTTATGCCGAAAATATAACATTTAATTTTTATCATCTCAATAAAATCGTAAACTTTCGGAGCATTGCTACAAAAGTTTATGAAGGATGGAAATTTTTGTGTAGCAACTGTTACGTTTAAAAAAAATAAGCCGTCAATAAATGACGACTAGATTGTATGTGACATCAATATTTTAAAATTTTTTCCAACCATTCATTTCTGTATTTGGTCTCTTGATAATTCATTTTTGCCATCAATAAAGCAAATAAAGTGTCAATAACAAATTTTGCGCCCGTCAAAAATACTCGCGGTCCGAGTTCCTCCATTTTGTCAGTAGTAGCGACTTCAAAAGATACTTTTGATAAATTTGCAAGAGTGGACTTTCCCGACGAAGTTATACAAAAAATTGTTGCGTTCTGTTTTTTCAAATTTTTGGCGATGTCCGTTAAAATTCGGTTTTCACCAGTTCGACTTATAAAAAATGAAATATGAGTTTTAGGTACTTCGTAAGATGAAAGATATTGCATTTTAACCGACGTATTCACCGACGAATATTTATTCGCCATGATAAAATTTTCTGCTGCCATTCTCGCCAAATTTAAATTATTGTCCATTGCGTAAAAATCTATGTGCTCAGCGGAAGCCAAATAATTTAAAGCTCTAGTAAATTGATTAGGGTCAATTTTTTCATAAGTTTCTTTCAAGGCGGAAATTTCTATGCTTACAACTTTTTCGATAATTTTATTTATCGTGTCTTTGTCAGTGATAAATTTATCTTGCGGCTCGCAGACATGTTGCATCATTGCAGCAAAAAATTTTGTTTTAAAATCCGTGTAGCCCTCGAAGCCTAATTTTTGACTGAAACGGACAATCGCGGCAGAACTGGTAAAAGTTTTTCTTGCAAGTTGGCGTGTCGATAAATTCGCAATCTCTCTGAAATTTTCCATTATATAATTTGCAATGCGTTTTTCAGTGTCAGAGAAATTGGTTTGGTCGTCAAGTTTTCCAAGCAACCCGATCATAAAATTTACCTCGCAAAAAGGTTACAAGCCCCATCTGCCATTGCGCTTGGTCATCTCATAATAAATTTGCCCAAATAAAAATCTGCGCATAATTTCCGCAAAAGCAAATAACACTTCGTGTTCTTCACTTGACCAAGTGCGACTTTTTTTGCAATCATCAAAGCCGACGCAACCTATGAATTTATCTCCGTCCATAACCGCACATTCGATATAAGAACGAATTTGCCGACGTTCAAATTCTCTCCGCACTCTACCAAATAATTTTTCAACGTCATCACATTCGCTGAACCGCCCAAGCTTCGTGTTTCTGTACCTCTTGCGAATCTGTAAT
Organism: uncultured Selenomonadaceae bacterium; assembly: GCA_905235425.1. Classification (GTDB taxonomy): domain Bacteria; phylum Bacillota; class Negativicutes; order Selenomonadales; family Selenomonadaceae; genus Quinella. The sequence continues at coordinate 8,015 of CAJOKY010000034.1, read as the reverse complement.
CTTAAAGGCGGATCGTGAGCAATTTCAGTTTTCTTGAAACCGTCTTTGACATAATCAAATAAAATTCTTGGCCAATAAGGTCCGTCGATGTGCCAGAAAACATATGCGCGATGAACTTTGAAATATTTCGCAAAGACTTGTAACAACAACTGAACCGACAAAGAGGTGTCTTTGGAATTGAAAACCATTTGAAAAATATATTCCATCGGATTGGAAAGCATTTGTCTGAAATTCGTACTTAAAATATTGGATTCGGCTTTATTTTGGGATTTATCGTCGTCAGAAAGTGCATCAAAACTTGCACTGTAAATGGTTTGAGTATCCTTGCCATTTTTTTTGCTCTGATGAAGTGCTACATCTGCAAGAGTGAAAAGCGTATTATAATCTTCGCCGTGTTCAGGAAAAAGTGCAATTCCGATGCTCGACGACACAGAAACTTTTTCGCCTTCGTGGTCATAAACTCGTCGAAGCAAATCACGAAGTTGATTGCACTTTTGATGAACAATTTCATCAGACTTTATATCCTTCATCAAAACCATAAATTCGTCGCCGCCGATATGTCCCAAAATATCTGTCTTGCGGAAAGTAGTTTTGAGATTCATCGCCATATCCATAATAACCGCATCGCCAATCAAATGCCCGAGCTTGTCATTGACAGATTTAAAATTATCCAAATCAATAACAAGGAGCGCATTTTTTTTTTGACGGGTCGGAAAGTATTTGATTCACCAAGTAAGGCGCATGGGTTTTACTGTAAAGTCCTGTCATCGGATCGCGTTCAATAATCGCCTTCAATTCTTCTTGTTCTTTCAAGGTTTTGTCTTCATTACGGATAAAGCCGAAGACTTTGACGACTTTTTTATTTTGAAATTCTGCGCGATACATTGCTCGGAACCAAACGTAATAATTGTTTGAGGTACGAAAACGAAAATCAAATTCAAAATCTTCAAAAGGTATGGAGCGCACAGTTTCCAAGTTCAATATTTTTTTCACTTGATTTCTGAATTCGGTTCTGTCTTCGCGGTGAATCAATTTTGCGACCAGCAAATGTCTTTTCACGTGGGTTTTGGGAAGATCGTGTTGAATTAAAACTTTCATCATTTCGTCAAATTCCAGCGTGTCTTCCAAAAGATTCCACTCAAAGACCGCCATTTGATTTAAATTTATCGCTTGCTTATACAAATCATTTTTCATAATTTTTCCCTCTGCTAAAAAAAAACGCTACTTAAAAAGGAATAGCGGTTTTTTTTTATTGGCGGAGAGGTCTTTCAAAAATGGTTGTTAATCGCCGAGCATCTTTTTTACCATCGCGATAACGCCTTTGCCATCCATGCGTCCGTAAAGTTTCATGTCAACGACATCAATAGGAATGCCAGGACACTGTTCGGCAACTTTATTTTTGTTGAAACGCACCTGCGGACCAAGCAAAATGACATCTGCGTCGGACGCACGCTCTTTGGCTTCGCTCATCGGGAAAGCTGCTATCGAACATTCATAATTTTGAGCTGCTGCAGATTCCTGCATTTTCTTTACCAACATACTCGTGGACATTCCTGCCGAACACAGCAGAATAATTTTTCTCATAAAACCACGCCTCCTTAAAAATCTTAGATGTACTTTACCTTAGCGACTGTTAATTTATCACAACAAATTTTTCGACGCAATAAATTCACAGGGCTTTGGAATATCGTTACAAAAAAATCAAAGGTAATGTGTAACGGTGTTACACATTTGCGGAGTAAGTGTTTCAAGAGAAAAATTCTTTCAATAATAGAAATTTTTGTTTAACCAACTTTCTTTATCGCGGGCACCTTTATAGTCCGTTTGAGTTATAAGACTTGCAAGAAGTGTATCTGCGATAAATTTTGCGCTAGTAGAAAATACAAGCGGTCCCAAATCTTCAACATTGTCTCCGATGAGAGCCGTAAATTTTTCGTCAACAATTTTCGCCAACGTTGAATCGGGCGCAGCAGTTATTAAAACCGTCGGAATGTCTTGACGTTTGAGAAATTTTGCAATATCAATCAAAAATCTGTTTTCGCCCATCGGACTGATAAAAAATCCCAAATGATTTTTCGGAACCTTGTAAGCTTGAAGATACTGCAAAGGTATCGAAGAATGAATTGTTGAATATTTTTTGGCAAGGGTAAAGCTGTCAGCAATTCTGTTTGCAAAATCTCTGTATCCGTCCATCGCATAAAAATCTATATACGTGGCTTTTTTTAAAAGTTTAAGCGTTCTGGATAAAACAGCAGGATTTAACATATTGTAAGCTTCATTTATGGCGTTAACGTTAATTTCTCTGACTTTGCGCATTATCAAATTGATATCGTCATGTTCATTTATAATTTGCGCTTGAACTTCGCCGCCGTGTTTCATCATTTCTGTCAAAAAGGTGATTTTAAAATCTGTGTAACCTTCAAAGCCTAACTTTTGACAAAATCTGATGACCGCCGCCGAACTAGAAAAAGTTCTTTTAGCAAGTTCGCGCGTTGATAAATTTTGAAAATCCCGATAATTTTCCAGCAGATATTGTGAAATGATGAGTTCCGATTCAGAGAGTAAATCTTTATTTTGAAGGGTCTTTAGAAGGTTGGACATAATTAATCCTCAAAGATATCATTCCTGAATTTATATCATATTTTTTTATATTGCCCGAAAAATAATGCCGCCGAATATTTAATACTCGCAAAATTAAGGGAGTAATTAATTTGGAAGTTCGGGAGAAATTTTAAGAAGTCAATTGCGGACAGCTTGCTCAACATCAAATATGTATATATTGTAAGTTACAGCAGAAAAAGCAATGTTTATTGGGAAAATTCCTGAGGACAAGAGCAGAGCTAATCTCGTGCATAAAACCCATTCATTGGAAAACCAAATGTTTCATTGCAACGGATAAAGCCAGTTAGGTATATTATAAAACAATGCTGAAGTTTTTTCAACCGGATATATCTGCCAAAAATAAAGAGGGTGAAATTCTAGGGTTATATTTTTAGACCTTTGAGTAGATAGAATTCCAGATTGTGCCTTACACTTAAAAAAGTGTATAGCAAACAAGCCTGAACTTCAGATTATTTTTGGATTGTACTATGCGATTTTTCTTCCACTCGGCAAATGCACAGACAAAAATTTATCTCGACATTCAAGGGATATTCCTTTTGCGGCAATGCTTTAAACATGGCAGAGGCAGATGTGCAAGATATATCCCCGCCATTTGATATTTCAAACCAAAATTATTTTCAAGCGTTATTGAAATATCCAGCTTAAAAAGAGGGTCTCTGCACGCTAACATCGCTACTGCCTTATTTAATCCCTCCTTTCAAATATTAAAAAGTGTTATAACACGAGCCTTTTTGCTATGGCGGCGCTTTGTTTTCATACAGGGGTTCAAAGTTGAAAGAGGGAATGTGGGGATTTTGGTAATCGTTTATGTTCAAAGAATCTGATAAAGTGACATTGGGGCAGATAATCAGAAGGGATGCTACAGATGGAGTATTGGTTCCCAATAAATCGTTCTTTATATTAAAAGTGCTGTTGACGGTATTTTTTCTAAAACCACCGTCAAAATTTGAAATTCCTTCAGAAATGGATGTGGCGTTCAATTTATCTTCCGCACCACTTTGAATGGCTGAAGAATCTTTCAAAGTTGAAGGTGGAGCATCTTCCACGACGTCTATACCAAAAAAATCTTTCAACCAAGCTTTGGCTACTTCGTAGCCTTGCGCGGCCTTATCTAATAAGTCTCCTATCAAGAAGTGGCGATACAGCCATTGATAATCTTCCGGTTTAAGTCGAATTACTAGTCCTTCCGTCGGTAAAGCAACAGATGATTCGGCATCATTTACTGATAAAGAATTAAAATAAGCGTCAACTTCTGTTTTCAAGCCTTTGGAGTATGTAAAGCACGGTATCTTTTTGGTTGCTATTGCATATTCGCACCACAAGTCAGAAAGGTTTGCTGTCACTTTGCTCTTCAACATATCAAACGGCGTTTTGCTAAACTTTGCCGAATATGTAAGCTCGGTGTCGCCTCCATACAAAGGGTTATCTGTTCCCATGAGCTTTGCAAGATACTGTCCGTCTTTGACTTCAAAGAGACATCCTGTCTTTCCTTTCGGATTTCCACAACGCGCGGCGTGTTCTGCTGATGCGTACCGACTAAAGTATAAGCCGTGTTTTTCAAAAGGGAGATGGAAGTGGGCGGGTATATCTTCTCCAAATTCTTTCAAGTAATGCTTACGGACAAGGGACATCCACACTTTACGTAGCTCCGTCTCATATGCAGATAGTGTCGGTAGTTTTTCGCGCGGCACTATCAGGATGATATGGTAATGGGGATGCCAACCAGAGTTTAACGATTCTTCAAAGTCGGAATCTCCATCATTGAATGTTTCTTCCATTCGACGAATGTAACCACGAAGTCCAATAAATTCTTTACGAGCCTGCCCAGCCTTACTTCGCGCAAACAAATCCGACCACGCGTTTCGCAAAACTCTTATCAAAGGAGCTAAAGCATTCCATCGGTGGAATACCGTTAAGGTCATCATCACCGGCACTAACTCATTTGCGTGTGCCCACGCTATAACCTTTTGAATGCGTTGCCGATATTTGTATAATTCCTTCGGTGAATCGACAGGGTCGAGGCGTATGCTGTGGGAACGGGCTATTTCATCAACACGAGCCGACTGCCCATTGCTAAGAATTGACACAGCGCCGTTCAATTTCCTGCCTCTCAAGGAGCTGTATGAATGCTTAAGTGACGGAAAACAATCTAGTAGTGTCTCCACGTTACGATGCAGATTCCAGTCTCGACGTAACTCTAGCCTCGACGCCAATTCAGGCGTCACTGTGCGCATCGCCAATAATTGCTTGGAACGGCGGAGCAACTTCCAACGATTGGCGTCGGCTAGCTTGTCCGTTCCTAGATATTCGCTAATATTTTCTCGGTTAAGTTCCGCAAGCGGCGGAGTTGAAAGGGAGATGGCGGCAGATTTGGAGGGCGCCGCGTCAGGTGTTATTACCGCTGCGCGGGTTTTGAATTTTACATTTTGTAAGGAGATTGGTGTCGATGGTGACGTCAGCGGGGTACCCTCATTTGGGGCGACAACTTTTGAAACGACTGATTGGGGGGTTGTCGCTGGCGAAGGGGCAATACCACGTAGTGAGCGTGTGGTCTCTTCAAGCATATCGCGCGCGGCGCGGCGGCTGTAGGGGGTTGCGTTATAGGGGGGGGCGGTGCAGGTGTTCATCTGCAGCCGTGTTGTTTCCGTAACCGTGTTGTTTTCTTTTACGAGTGAATCTTTTTCTGCAGTAAAGGTGTTGTCATCTTTTTGATTGCGATTTCCCTTCGGGGGCTGCGTTCCTCTGGGGGTTGCATTCTTCTGAATGCTGCATTCTTCTGAATGCTGTGTATGTGAAGAGTGTACGATTTCCTTGTTAATTGATGAAACGTGGGAGGAAGTATTTCCTGATTGCGGGGTTAAGGGTTGAGCCTTTGGACTCCGCACCGGATGTGCCGGTGCTACTCTATCAATAAGCAAAACATCTGCGCCACATCTAATAATTCCAGATAGTTTCTGAGCTCCTAAAGACTCAAGTGAACAAACCATTTCTATAATACCAAGGTTATCACCTTGCCCCGAAAAAGAGCTGGAATTAGGCAAAGAGGCAATGCCTAAACCCAAGCGAGAGCGACGCTTGCTTCCGTTCATTTCTTTATGCAAAGTTTGATTGTTCACGCCGCTCTCACCTACCTTTCTATCTTGAAATAAATAAAAATACGGTATCAGCTGTGTGAATGCCGTAACTGCTAGGTTGTCAGATTCTTATCTGTTGTTTCCGTTGTAACGTTTCGTGAACGAGAACACTAGGGCTACAAAAAATTCTTAATGTGACATCGAGAAATAAAGCATTTACGAGCAAGGTTACCTTATCTTGGAAACGTTGGTGGGGGTTTGCATTCCTGGTTCTTTTTTCTTTATGACATTCGCCTGAAATAATGTAGAGTGTTTTTAGGGATTATATATCGCATAGTTATGAATGTCAAAATTTATTTTGAAAAAATTTTTTCTGAAAATCTGTAATGCAGCTGGAAATGGTTGTATGCGAATTCTCGATATAGCTTTCAAACTCTTCAACTGTCATATGTGAATCTAAAATGTCAGTTCCGCCAAAACGTTTTCATCGAACTTCCCAAATTCTTAGTGAAAATCGGCTAAGAATTTATCCATCCAACCTTGAAGACCGTTCGGGTGAATATGAAATTCCATTCCGATTTTGACGACAGACCAGTTTAACTGAGTCGTTATTTTCTTCGCACAAAAGGCGCATTTTAGGCAAGAAAAAATTTCGGTTCCGGATTAGAATGTTCCACAAGAAACACTCCTCAATCCTCTACCCACAACATTTTTTTCTATTTTGCGAGTAATTGCCCGAAAGTAACTTGAAAAATTAAGCATTGCCGAGCGTTCTTTCGAACTTATGCGATAAATTTCAAGTTCCTTTATAAGCTGTTACAAATAAAAATGTAGATATTGACTTGCATTTTCAATTATTTGCGTCATCGGAGAAATTTCGCTGTAACTAAGAATGTGTTCCAGAACTCGGCAACGATTTTTTAAAGGTGATTTTTTAGGTTCTAGGACATCTTTAGATTAAAGACACGCACGGTATTTTTTCATCTCGTTTCAATCTAAATAAAGCAAATTTTGCCTTGAGGAACAAATTTTAATGGGTACTTTTTTAATTTGTGGAGGGATTCAATGAAGTTTTGCAAGCGGATGCTCTCGCAACTCTTCGGGGGTGTCTCTTTCGAGCGAATTGGTGTCTTCATTGAGCCAATTTGTAAGTTCGGTAGAAATCATTGAAAGTTCTTTGAGGTTGTCTTTTATCTTGTCATGTAAAATGTCAATTCCTTTCTTACAGTACAACTTCTTCCAGCATCCAAATTGTGGTTGAAAATTGTAGAAATGTCCAACCCCTTGTATTAGTCCGTTACATCTTTGAAAGGGTAGAATGAATTACGATTTTTATTGAGAATATTGGCATATGCGTAACCTCTTTTTATCGGTAAAAGTTTCGTCAATGGCGATACGCTGATATTATCGCGGTTTAATTTTTTCTCGCGCCCTATTGAGAAATCGGCTTCGACGAAATAATGATTGCCGGAAAAATAAATTTTGGCAGTTAGGTCGCCTTTTTAAATTCCGCCAAAACTTTTTTTAACCGGAAAAAACGCGCGACAAGGTTGCGTTGCTTGTAAAGTTCAGCGTCGAATTCGTGTTTCACTTTGAAATGAATCTTCGGTATCAAACAAAAAAATCTCCGACAAATTTTTTTCTGTCGAAGATTTTTTTACTCAGTGTAAATTTTTTGTCTGTTTCAACTATTCGTTTTCAAATGGAATAAATGAAATCCATTCGTATTCGTCATGAATCGGTAATTTTTTATCGACGAAAGGTTTCAGCCAGTCATCAACATTCATTCCCGCCCATGCATTCATCATGACTTTGGCTTTCGTGACAGGAATTGAGGAGGTGACTTCGTGAACTGCTTTATCATCGACGAACCAAATAATTTTATCTTGGTGCCATTCAAAAGAATAGGTGTGGAAATCCTTAGCCGAATCAAAACCTAAGTCGTGCATGTACTCATGCTTTCCCTCACCGTCACGAAAATAATTGAATTGAACTTTTGTTGTGTCTTTGCCCAAAATTTCAATATCAATTTCGTCCCAAGGATTATTGTCGGACGGTCCGGTATAAGTAAAGAAAGACCAGACAACACCGTCGTTTTTCATGGTTTTCATTCTGACGGAATAGCGACCATACCCATAAAATCCAATACTGCGAAACTCGCCGCCGGAGTAAGGAATATTGTTGGCTTTAGTAGAATCTCGGTCAATAATCAAATGCAAATTTCCGCCAATAAAACGAACATTTTCTTTGTACCAGTTGACCATGAAGGGATTGCCGTTGGTATAACCGTGTGCCGCTTCAAAACCTTCAGGCATGGTA
>CAJOKY010000033.1 GCA_905235425.1 uncultured Selenomonadaceae bacterium | reverse complement strand
AGGTACTAGACTAATCCCTAATCCCTGATCCCTAATCACTAATGCTTCTAGGTTTTAGGTACTAGACTAATCCCTAATCCCTGTTCCCTAATCACTAATAGTACATAAATTTGTACATTGCGGCATGTATACTTGCCATGAAAATTAAATTGCGAATTGAAAGGAAAGGTAATTAAAATGAATTTGCCGTACAGCGTCAATCAAAATGAATTGTTCGATTTATTAATCAACCTTGCACCGAGCCGACCGATTTTTATATGGGGTTCGCCTGGTATAGGAAAGTCGGCATTGGTAGAAAAATTTGCAGAGGAAGTAGGTTTACCCTGCGTGTCACTTTTAGGCAGTCAATTAGCGCCGGAAGATATCATAGGCATTCCGCAAATACGCGGCAACACGTCAGAATTTTTGCCGCCAAAAATGATAGCACGTCAAGAGCCCTACGTACTATTTTTAGATGAGTTAAACGCTTGTTCGCAGGAAGTTCAAAAAGCTTTTTACAGTTTGATTCACGAACGGCGCATAGGTGAATACCACTTGCCGAAAGGCAGCGTTGTAATAGGCGCGGGAAATCGTACGCAAGACGGCGCGATTGTAAAAACAATGTCATCAGCTTTAATAAATCGTATGTTTCACGTCCAACTTGTCCCCGACGCAAAGTCATGGCTTGCATGGGCGTATGAAAATAATTTGCATGAATGGGTGCTGAATTACATTACTCAACGTCCCGATCATTTATTTTCCGAGCCGCCGAAAACAGAAGAGCCTTACTCTACGCCGCGCTCATGGCATATGTTGAGTGACGCGCTTTATCAATACCACGTTGGCGAAGAGAATGAAAAATTTTCGCAGGAGCTTTTGAGAATTTTGGTTTACGGTACAATTTCTGCCAAGCACGCGGGAATGTTCATAGCCTTCAGCAAAAATGCCGACAATAAATATTTGCTTAACGACATTATAAAGGGCACGCAGAAATGGCCCGAAAAGCCGGAGGATAGAGATACATTATATTTTTTGGCACAAAGTTTTCGTGCGCGTCTACTTCACGATCTGCCTAAGAAAAAGAATGAATTAAATCGCGCCATGCAATATTTCACGCACCGTGCAAAATCGCTGATAAAAGATTTATCACGCATAAATTACGAGTTGGCTCAAATGGTTGTGTCGGATGAAGACAAAGAAGTTTTGCCAAATTGGTTTATGGTGGAAATTGTACGCGACCTGCCGCGCCTTGCAAGGAGTGCTTAAAATGGCGAAAAAAATTAAATCTGCAAAAAAAATTTCAATTACTCCGCTTGAAAAAGGCATCAATAATTTACTGGGCGGCAACAGGATTTTTAACGAACTTTACAACAGGACTTCAATACGCCTAAAAGAAGTTGACAACAGTGCACTTGGTAAAAACTGCGCGGCGATTGTTCACAGTGACGGCAGAATTTTTCTGAATAAAAGTTATCAGCTTAATGCGAGTGAATGGGAATACATCATCGCGCATTGCCTTTTACATTTGGCGTTTGGACATTTCGACGCTGATAAAATGCCGACGCCTTGTGACAAAAAAATTTGGAATATTGCATGCGACATTTACATTGCAAAATTTTTGTATGACGTGAAAATAGGGACGCCGCCTTTTGATTCAATTGAACTTTACAGCGGAAAAAAGGGTGATGAGCGGCAGATTTATGACTACTTGATTGAGCAGGGTAAAAATGTAAATTATCACTTCGGAACTGCCGCAATGCATCAAGAGGATATGCAGGGGTTGAATAAACCACTTATATACAACGTTGCGAAGGGCGAAAAAAATTATTTCACGGAAGAATTTGCAATGGCGTTGGCGCATTCAGTTTCAGAAACGGTAGGCGAGGCAGGCGGTCATTATCGTGAAGTCAGCACGCCTACGCAAAAAGCCGCCGAATGGTTTATAAATCACTATCCACTGCTCGGAGGATTGGCGGCAGGTTTTAAGATTATCGAGGATCAAAATTACTGTTGGAAAAATGAAATACAAGTTGCGGCGGTTGACGTGACACGCGGAGAAATTTACGTGAATCCTGCCGCGCACTTGAACTTTGAAGAATTGAAAATTGTATTGGCACATGAATTTTTGCATGCCGGTTTACAGCACCATGAGCGCTGTCAAGGGCGTGACGCCTATCTGTGGAATGTTGCCTGCGATTTTGTAGTAAACGGTTGGCTTTATGAAATGCAGGTTGGCAAAATGCCGCAAAATATTTTGTACGACGAAGATTTAAAAAATATGTCGGCAGAAGAAATTTACGATAAAATGATACGTGACTTTAAAAAGTTTTCAAAACTGCAGACTCTGCGCGGTCGGAGTAAAGGCGACATTATAAGCGACGCGCCGAAAACTTTCAGCAACAAGCCGCAAACTTCGCTTGACGAATTTTATAAAAATGCATTGAGAAACGGACTTGAATATCACCTTGAAAATCAGCGCGGCTTAATTCCGGCGGGATTGATTGAAGAAATTAAGGCGTTGGCAATGCCGCCGATAGGTTGGGACGTGGAACTTGGCAAGTGGTTTGACATTTATTTCAAGCCGTTGCAAAAAACGCGGACTTATTCACGACCGAGCCGCCGTCAAGGCAGTACGCCCGACATACCGCGACCGCGTCATATTCCAGTACAGATTAACGATTACAGCCGAACTTTCGGCGTAGTTATCGACACTTCCGGTTCAATGACGGCAAAAATGATAGGTTATGCACTTGGCGCTATTGCAAGCTATTCTGCGGCTAAAGACGTACCATGCGCACGAGTAATTTTTTGTGACGCGCAGGCTTACGACGCGGGTTATTTATCGCCGGAAGATATCGCAGGCAGAGTTGAGGTTAAAGGACGCGGCGGCACGATTTTACAGCCGGCGGTAGATTTACTCATCAATGCGAATAATTTCCCTAAAGACGCGCCGATTTTGATTATAACTGACGGCTGGATTGAAAGGGATTTAGTGGTACACCGCGACCACGCTTTTTTAATTCCGCGCGGTCACAGTCTACCTTTCATCACGCGAAGTAAAATATTTCATTTTTCAGAGTGAGGAGTTGCGAAAATGTTTATTGATTTGCACATACACAGCACGGCATCGGACGGCACGGATACGCCGGAAAGAATTGTTGAAAAAATCTGCGCGGAGGACGGCGTTAAAATATTTTCCATTACCGACCATGAAACTTTTAAAGGCGTCGAAAAAGTTTTGCCGATAATTCCGCGTGACGTATTTTTTATTAACGGCGCTGAAATTTCTTGTAAAACTGCGCGGCACGTTAAATGTCACATACTGACATATTTTTTTGACCCTGCGCATGAAGAAATGCAAAAAATTTCGCGTATGGGTAAAGAGTTGCAGAAGGCGAAATTTGATATTCGGCTGAAATATCTCTGTGAACTTTACAATATAAATGTCACGGCAGAAGAAATTGCCGCGCATTTTGCCGACGAAAGTTTTGGTAAACCGCAACTTGTAAATTTCATCGCGCAGAAGTGCGGCTTTGAAAAAAGAAAAATTTATCACGATATCAAAAAATGTCGCGTAGGCAGTATGCGCCTTGAAGTTGCCGAAGTGGTGAAGGCAGTTACAGCGGCAGGCGGCATTGCAGTTTGGGCGCATCCACTCGGCGGCGAAGGTGAACGCCGGCTTTTACCTGAAGAATTTGAAGAGCGGCTGGAAGTTTTAAAAAATTGCGGCATACATGGGCTTGAGTGCTACTATTCACGCTATACGCCGTATGAAACGCGATTTCTTGTCGACGCGGCTAATAAAAATAATTTGCTAATCAGCGGCGGCAGTGACTATCACGGCAAGAATAAAAAAAATATTTCACTCGGTGAACTTGGCGCGGAATTTCCCGCAGTAAAAATAAGTCAGCTTACGATTTTGCAGGAAGTCTTTGCACGGCATAAAAACCCGCGCGTACGTAAAGCCTTTAAAATTGCCAAAAAGTCTCACGCAGGGCAGGTTGATAAATCCGGCGTGATGTACATTTTGCACCCCGTAACAGTGGCGTTTCACTGCGGAGGCGAAGATTCTGCAATTATCACGGCGCTTTTGCATGATACGGTTGAGGACACGGAAATTACTTTTGATGAGTTGAAAAATACAGTGCCGTTGACTGATGACGAGTTGCAGGCGCTGAAAATGTTGACTCACGATGAAAATACGCCTTATCTTGAATACGTCGCAAGCATAAAAGATAATCCCCTTGCACGCCGCGTAAAAATTGCCGACCTTCAACATAATTCCGACTTGTCAAGGATACCTGCCGCGCAGATTTCTGAAAAAGATTTAAGCCGCGTTGAAAAGTATCGGCAGGCGTTAAATATTTTGACTTAGGCAGGAGTGGCAAAAATGATTTACGTAATTCCGGACACGCATTTGGGACATGAAAATATTAAAAAGTACTGCAACCGTCCCGACAATTTTGAAATGACGATTGAAAAGAATTGGAATGAAATTGTTACCGATAATGACACGGTGATACATTTAGGCGATATTTCTTTCAGCGAAGATTGGGTTAAAAAACTCGGTAGCTGGCATGGCAGAAAAATTCTTATACACGGCAACCATGACAAAATGCCGCCAGAACTTTATATGAACTGCGGCTTTACGGCGGTAGTTGAAGAATTGGTAATGGATTTAAACAACGTGATAATTTTATTTTCGCACCGACCGAAATTTAATCATGACTGCGACATAAATATACATGGGCATCAGCATAATTTGGCGGTTTATGACGAAAAGAGATTGTACCTGCCGCTGTCATTGGAGCATATGGGATATAAGCCGTTGCCGCTTGACGAAAATTTTATTGAAAGCGTAAAAAAATACGTCGTGCAGGGCAAGCAACCGACGCTAAAAGAAATTATGAGTATAGGGCAAAACGCTATAGGCAAGCCCAACAACAAAGATTTTTATGACGGCTTCGGCAAGGAATTTTTTGAGCAGTCTAAGATTAAATTAGCCGAATGCTACAAAATTTTAAACAGTCCGCCGTACAATTTCGCTCGTTGCAAGTATAGACTTTGGCGCAATGCAATTCGCTACATTGAAGGGAAAATTACTAAGCCGGAATTTTTGAACGTCATTAAAAAATTTTTGTAACATGTATCCTACCATAAAAATTTTGACTTTCCAAAAGTTTTAGTGTAAATTACGCAGTACATCATTAAAGTTGGAGGTTATAAATTTGAAAGCAAAATTTTCATTTGAAATTTTTCCGCCGCGAAAAGATATGCCGGTTGAAGTGATTTACAAAACGCTTGACGGCTTGACAGATTTAAATCCCGATTTTATCAGCGTGACTTGCGGCGCAGGCGGTTCAAGTGCCAATGCAAGCGGCAGAATGATTGAAGTTGCCGCCGCACTTAAGGAGAAGTACCATAAAAAAACCGTCGCACATATTCCCTGCATAAATCTTGATAAAGGTGACGTTGAAAAGATTTTAAGTCAGCTTGAACAACGCGGCATTGATGAGATATTGGCACTGCGCGGTGACAAGGTGCCTGGCGTTGAACCTAAAAATATTTTTCCTCACGCAATCGACTTAATTTCTTTCATACGCGAAAAGACTGACAAAAAATTTAAAATCTACGCCGCGTGTTATCCCGAAGGTCATACCGAATCTTCCGACTTCGACGCCGATATAAATTTTTTGAAGGCGAAGATTGACGCAGGAGTTGACGGGCTGATAACGCAATTATTTTTTGATAACGATCACTTTTACTACTTTATGGAAAAAATACACGCTCTCGGCATTAACGTTCCTGTCGAGGCGGGGATTATGCCGGTTACCAAGAAACAACAAATTGAACGTATGGTCAATATCTGCGGTGCAAGTCTGCCGGTAAAGCTTAGAAAAATTCTTGACCGTTACGGCGACAATTCAGACGCATTGCAGGAAGCCGGCATTGTCTACGCGCTGAATCAGATTATAGACCTTTTGGCGCACGGCGTTGACGGCATTCACCTTTATGTTATGAATAACGTCTACGTGGCGCGGCGAATCAGTGAGGTTGTTAATTTTGTTCGTCTTTAGAATTTAAAAAATTTATTAAAAAAAATTTTAGCGCTTAGGCGCTATTTTTGTGTTGCTGTATGCCAATTAATTTTCAACGCGCAAAATCGCTTGACATGACGCCGCTAATGCCGCAAGCAGCCACATCAACATTGAACTCTGCATGTTGAAAAGTAAGTCGTCCGAAAGACCGTTTATCGCCATTGACAAAAACGCTAAGCCTATTCCAAAACGTATACCTTGAACAAATCTTTTGTCGCGAAATTCTTTAACGTCCTTTGTCACGTCGCCGGCAAATTTTTGCAAGTCAAATTTATCATCGTCGTTATCATCAGATTTTTTTCTACTTTTAGAATCTCTCTTTAATTCGTCGTGGTGTACTAAATTCGGATCGCGGTATTCTTCTTTAGGCGGCTCGTCTTTTTTATCCTCTTCAAATAATTTTTTAACGCGTTTCTTTAGGCGCGTTTTTATTATGATCAGCCTTTTGAAAAATTTACTTTTGGTAAACGGTTGCCAAATTGCCGCGTCAAATTTTATCCAAATGTAAAGCAGTACGCCTTGAACATAGTCCATAATTTTTTTAAATCGGCGATTGGCGGAAAGATTAAGCGCCATGAACATTGTGCCGAAGAAAAACCAAAAATAAGCCATAGCGCCGACAATGCCGACCTCCGCCGCCGTATTCAAGTATAAATTATGCGCGTGATAAATCGTAATGTTGGGGTCTGCAAGGTAGTAATTGTACTGCGGATAAATGTATTTGAAAGCTCCCCAACCTACGCCGGTGAAAGGGTGATCCGCTATCATCGGAATTGTGCTGACCCAAATGCCGATTCGCAGACCTTCCGACGAGTCAAGCGTTTCAGTGAAAATTGAAATGATTCTGTATGAAAAATTCGAGTCACTGTAAATTATCAAGCCGGTTATCAGCGTGAACAAAATAAAAATTCGCCAATCGTGAATCACGCCGTAAATGAAAAACACCACGCCCAATGTTAAAAATGCGCCGCGCGAATACGTCATTGCAAGGCAGGCTGATAACATTACGATTATCACGGTTAAAATCAGTTTTTGCCGCCTGTCTCCATACCGCGCCAAAAGTCCCAGCGCAATGCAAATCATAACGTCCAAATATCCTGCCAAGACGTTGGGATTTTCCAGCGTTGAAAAAATTCTCTTTCTAAGTTCCGGAAAAATTTCGCCGTCAATCCATTTCATATCGGCAATGTCAACGCCGAAAATGTATTGGAAGTAGCCGCAAAATACAACGATAATCGCCGCCGTACCTATGCCCTTCATTAAATTTGTCACTTGATCCGGCGTACGAATATTTTGCCCGACTAAAATGTAAATTAAAATATATGTTCCGGCTAAGACAAGCAGGTTGTAGAAGAGTTCAACACTTCGTACCGGCGAAAAAATCACTGACGCCACGCAGAGCAAAGTAAATAAGCCCATTGGCAAATCGTAAGGCAGTGGGCGCAGTTTAAAATTTTTGTCGGCATGCAGACGTAACAGCCAAAAAATTATTCCGCACATTAAAGCAAGCGTCGAGACCGTCGGAAAAAGCACGATAAAAAATCCTAAAATCCATGTCGCACGCAGTGTCCACGTTTCATATCGCTTTATGCGTTGCCTTAGTGCAAAATCGCCTATTATATTCAATTAAATTCACCGCTATTTTTTACTTTAAATAAGTTGAAAAGCAGTTTATCAGAAAAAATTTTTTTTGTAAATGATATTTTAGCGTACCGGCGAGTTTACCTCTGCGCGGGAATGTAGCCGGATTCACGAATGATTTTTTCCAATGCGTCACGTGAAATATTTTTATGCGTCGCCACTCCCGCCGCGTGTATGATTTTTTCTTCGCCTATCGTGCCGCCCAAATCGTCCGCGCCAAATGCCAATGAAAGCTGCGCTATCGGCATTGTCAGCATTACCCAAAAACTTTTCACATTGTCGAAGTTATCAAGAGCCAATCGCGTTATCGCCAAAAATTTTAAATCTTCCCACGCGCCTACACGTTGCAAATTAAAATTTTTTCCCAATTCTGTATTAAGCGGCTGAAACGGAAAAAGCAACATTGTCTGAAAACCGCCGGTTTCGTCCTGCAGTTCGCGCAGTTTTAAAAGGTGTTCGACGCGCTCTTCAATCGTCTCAATGTGACCGTACAAAATCGACGCGTTTGATTTTAAACCGAGTCTGTGCGCCGTACGCATAATTTCAAGCCACGTATCGGCGCTTATTTTTTTTGGACAAATTATCTCACGTACACGCGGCGAAAATATTTCTGCACCGCCGCCGAGTAAATTTGTAACACCAAAATTTTTTAGCGTCGTCAAAACTTTTTCGTATGTCTGATTAGATTTTTCGGCGAAGTTGGCAATTTCAACCGGCGTAAATGCGGCAATGCGTACATTAGGCAAAAATTTTTTAGTCAACTTCACAACGTCTAAATAGTAGTCAAAATCTTTATCGGGGTGCAACGCGCTGACAATATGAATTTCGTTTAAGCCATCGACGCCTTGACTTTCACGCAGAATTTTTTCAACGTCGGCAAGTTCCATTGTAAAGGCTTGCTTGTCGCCGCTACGACACTGAAACGCGCACAGTGGGCAATTCGCACTGCAGACATTGGTTAGGTTAATGTGTCGGTTAATCGTGTAGAAAACCTTGTCGCCGCTTTTACGCTCCTTGACAAGCCGCGCAGATTCGGCAAGGTACAGCAAATTATTTTCTTCATACAGCGCTATAATTTCGTCGAAGTTCAGCCGCTCGCCGTTTGAAATTTTTTCCCGCGCAGAGTTCAATACATTTTTCATTTTTTTACCTTTCGCCTAAAATAAGTGACCGTAAAATAAATTCCCGCGCCTTATCGTGACATACAACCTGCGCGATGAAGTCACGCAGATAATCTTCAAAAATCATTTCGCGTCTGCAAAGTTCACGCAACCTTGAAATATTTTCGTCAACATCAATGCCGTATTCGATTCTGTGAAGGCGGCGTGATAATTCTGCGCGGACATTTTCTGAAAAAAATTCTTTCAACGCAACAACTTCCGCCTCGCACTTACACGCCTTGACCAGCCAAATTTTTGTTAATAAATCGTCACTGAAATTATCAAAGCCGAAATTTAGCCACTCGTCTAAATGCGGAAAATTTTTCGCGTCAACCTTTTCATACGGCAGAAAGTGAATTTCCTTGTAAACGGCGTCGTGCAAAAGTTTAACCACGTCCCATTTCGCCCAAAATTTTTTTTCATTGGTAGGAAATTGACCACGCCGTAGACTTTCAAGCATACCGATAAAACGCGCGTTGAAAAATTGCGTCAACAAAAAGCCTGCATCTTTCAGCAGGCGGCTTATATCGGCAAGTGTCGCGTACGTGTCAAGCGAATTTGTAAGGCAGTCGTCGGCAATTACCACGTCAAAAATTTTCGGCTCATTCGGCAACGCGCCGCGCAGGTAGTCACCTGTCATTATGTCAACATTTAACCCCGCGCAAAAACTTTCAAGGTGCGGCGAAGGCTCGGAAGTCAGCAATATAATTTTTGCGGCAGGCATTTTTTCACGAAGTGGCGACAAATATTTTTTGGACTCTATGACAAGCGCCGTTGCATTGGGTGAAAAATTCGGCGGTACGAATTGCAACAAGTCATGTTCATTAAACAGATTTCATCACGCTTTCAATCATACCGTAAAAACTTTTGACAAGCGCCATGCTGTCAAATAAACGTTGATCGGGATAAATCGGTTTTGGATTTTTAGCGAAGTTCACGGCAAAATTTATGTAGTCATCGATATTGGTCACGATAAAATTTTCAAGACCTGCCAGCCGTAACATATCAGCGCCGAAACGTTGACTGTGCGACATACCCCACATATTAAGTACCGGCACTTCCATATAAATCGCCAACGCCGTCATCATACCGCCGGTGTAAGGGAAAGTGTCTAATACTAAATCAATGTGATCATAGTCATACAAATAAGCTTCCGGTTCACTGCCTAAAACCTCTACGCGCTCCATAGGAAAATCGTATTCTCTCAAGCGGTCTGTCAATGCATCTTGCCGACTTTTCAAAGGCGTTGTATCGCGGAAAAGCATTATTGATTCCGGCACTTCGTTTAGAATTTCTTTTACGCAGTACAAATAACGGTCAGTGATTTTCAAAAAATTATTGGCGCAGGCAAATGTAAAATTTTGGTGCGGCTTTTTGTGCATGTACGTTTTTTTCGTAAGCCGCATGTTTCTGTTCGGATTGAAAACTAAGCCGCTGTCCAAGACAAGCATTTTCTCGGTGAAATATTCTTGGTTACCTTTAGCCAAAAATTCATCAGTCACGTAAATATCTATTGCATCAAGCCCCGTAGTGTCGAAATATCCGAATCCCGACATTCTTACACGCGCAGGTTTGTACGAGGCAATTTGCAACGTCGCTCCGCCTTCGGTATGTCCGCCCAAGTCGAAAAAAATATCTGCGCCGGATTCGCTGATTTTTTGCGCAATTTCTTCAAAACTGACTTCAGACATATTGTGATATTCATCAACATTATATAAAGCTATTCTGGTAAAGTCATCGCGTACCTTATATTTGTGCGTTTTATCATCCGACAAACTCCAAAGAGACACATAAAATTTTTCCTTGTCGTACTTTGTTAAAAGCGGTTCATAAAATCTTGCCACTGAAGAATCATAAAAATTCGGCGCCATATATGCAATGTGAATTTTATCCTGTGTTCGCGGCGAGGTATTCTGAAAGCTTATGTCAACGTCTTGATAAAGCATATTGTACATTTCTGCCGCCTGCAAATAATGATTCTCATCAAAATTTTCAAGGTAGTGTTGCGTAAAAAGGAAGTTTGAAAAATGCCTACGCTGATCTCTTAGTATCTTATCGGTATGCATTGCGTTAAAGTTTGCCTTGACTACCATTTCAGCAACGCCTAAATCGGCAAATGCCGCGCTGAACAATTCGTGAATTTTCCACTCGTCTTCAGGATATACCTTATTATCCAAAAGTTCCTTCAGACGAGCCAACGCTTTTAACGGCAAATTGTCTTCCAAATATTTTTTTGCAATGTCCACAATTATTTTTCCTTATGTCTTATTTTAACTTCTTCCAAAATGCCGTCCAACATATCTGTGCGCCACTCTATCCAATCTTCTACAAAAAACGGTACCCCCATTTTGTCGGCAAGCGGCGCTAAAATATTTTCGGCGTAGCTGTAATTGTCAAATTTTGAATAGGGGTTTCCTTTTTCCTTCAACTCTCTCAAGAGTTCTGCGTTGTCTCCTATTTTGTCTATAAATTTTGATACATTTGCTACTGACATTTTAAAAATCCCCTTTAAAATCTATTACTTGATATATTCCAGTAATTTGTCAAAAGCCTCACAAGATTGTTTCAAGTTCATGTAAAAACAAATTCGCGGCAACTTGTAGCCGTAATGACAATGAATCAGCTTTACGCCGGTGTCATCAATATACGCAGAAAATACGCAAGTTCCGTCATATTCTCTGTCGTAGACATCAAATGTCGGCACGTCGTAATGAAACAATAAAAATTTTTTGCCGTCTTCGTACTGCCTAAGCTCAACGCCGTATTTTTCGTCGCCCTGCAAATTTTCAAGCACCGTTCCTTTGGCAAAGCTGAGGTCGGTAAATGCCCTGCCGTTTATGCGGTATGTGCAATTTTCAATATCGCGTTCAAACGTACTGCTTTCTAATTGGTACGCGCGTTCAAATTCCAATTTAAAATTTTTTATCTCGCAGGAGCCGCAGTGAAAATTTTTATATTCATAATCGGTAACACGAACATTTTTACCCGATACGATAGACACAACGTCTTTCGGTTCGGAAATTTTTTTATCAGCCATAATAACTTCCTCCTATCGTGTATGTTTTGAAAAATATTTTTTCAAGTTTTGAGAATATCAGCGGTATAAAAAATGTTATGAAAATATTCAGAGTGAACCACCTTACAAATTTTGTCGCCATACCGATATCTAAAGATTTTATGAACGGCACGGCAAAATAGTTTATCGCTAAAATTATTGCAACGCCGATAACTGCGCGGAAAATTCTTTTAGAAAATGCTATGTCCGTACTAAATTTTACAAATCGCCGCTCCAATTCAAGACCTATTATAACACCTGAGAACGACCCTATATTACCCAGTGCATCTTTTATCGCCTCCGCCGGTTCAACAATGATTTTACCGTCTAAGTAGTCGACGGGGTAAGACTTCAGCATAAAGTACGCCGTTGCAATCAGCCCTAAAATTATTCCGCCGACCGTAATCCAACTTTCTTTTTTTTCATCGCCGCCAATCCACGCCATAAGTTTATCGACAAAGACTATTAATAGCGCCGTTGAGATTATCGCGGCTAAAACGTCCTGCAGAGTATGTACGCCTAAAAAATTTCGTGAAAAGGCAATCGCCACAATCATTACTGTGCAGCTAAAAACTAAAATTGGAAATTTTCTGCCGTAAAAATACGCCAAGCCGCCGTAAATCATCGTTGCCATATTGACGTGACCGCTGGGAAATGAATAACTGTCCTGCGCCGCTTTCATAGCTGATTCTACAGGATTAATGTTTGAATCTAAAATAAATGGGCGATATACGCAGAAAGTATTTTTCAGAAATTGAGTTAATACTCTGCCGAATGCGTATACTATAAATAAAAATTTTCCTCCGCGTTTGTTAATGCACCAAAAAAATATTGACATTATAAATGTTGCCGCAGCCATACTGCCGTCGGTGAAAAGCGTAAAAAATTTTTCTACGCCTTCGCCCCATTCACCGCGCAGATTTTGTATCCAAATTAAGTAATCCATAATGTTGTTAGCTTGTAGC
>CAJOKY010000032.1 GCA_905235425.1 uncultured Selenomonadaceae bacterium | reverse complement strand
AATAATTTAAAAACATTGGAAGAAACAGACCTTAAGTATATTTGGCATCCCTGTTCGCAGATGAAAGATTATGAGCAACTGCCGCCGATTATCGTGGATCACGGCAAAGGCGTTTGGCTTTACGATATTCACGGCAAAAAATATTTAGACATTGTCAGTTCGTGGTGGGCTAATCTTTTAGGTCACTGCAACGACGAAATAAATAACGCGATTAAGTCACAGTTGGATAAGTTGGAGCATGTCATTTTTGCAAATTTTTCACATGAAACGGCAATTCGCGTAGCGCAGAATTTAGCTAAAATCACTCCCGCCAAAATTACAAAATTCCATTTTAACGACAACGGCTCGGCGGCTGTGGAATGCGCCTTAAAAATGTGTTTTCAGTACTGTTTGCAGACGGGTAAAATTAAAAAGCAAAAATTTTTCTGTCTGACAGAAGGTTATCACGGCGAAACAATAGGCGCGTTATCGGTCGGCAGTGTTGATATTTATACGCAGATTTACAAGCCGATGATGATGCAGACTTATCCAATTACGGCGCCGGATTGTTATCGCTGTCCATACGGCAAAAATCGTGAAAATTGTCAATGTGAATGTTTCGCGGCGGCTGAAAGAGAATTTGAAAAGCACGCTGATGAATGTGCCGCGATAATTTTGGAACCGCTTTTGCAGGGCAGTGCGGGAATGAGAATTTATCCTCCGCTGTACTTGAAAAAATTACGCGCTCTTTGTGATGCTTATGACGTGAAATTAATTGCTGACGAAATTGCGACGGGTTTTGGTCGTACCGGTAAAATGTTTGCTTGTGACAACGCGGAAATTTCGCCGGACGTTATGTGTTTGTCGAAGGGACTTACCGGCGGATATATGCCTATGTCCGTTACCTGCGTGACTGATGAAATATACAATGCTTTTTATGCCGACTACAACGAAGGCAAGGCGTTTCTGCACAGTCATACTTATGCCGGAAATCCTTTAGGTTGCGCCGCCGCTCTTGCAGTGCAAAAAATTTTGACTGAGCAAAATATTTTAGAAAAGGCTAATGAAAATGCAAAGTGGCTTGTTGAGGAATTGCAGGGCGAATTTGCAGAGCATCCCCATATTGGCGAAATTCGTCATATCGGATTGATTAACGCATTTGAAATTGTCGCTGACAAAAAGAGTAAGCGCGCATTCGACGGCAAAAAACGTACCGGCTACGCGATTTATAAAAAGGCATTGCAACGCGGGCTTTTACTGCGTCCGCTCGGCGATGTATTGTACTTTAATCCGCCGCTTAACATAACGCGCGAAGAATTAAAAACGGCGATTAATTTAACACGTGCGGCAATAAATGAAGTGCTCGGATAATTTACAGTAGGACGTGTTGACGAGAAAAGCTACAGTTATCACATCGGTAACCGTAGCTTTTTTATTTTTCACTTAAATGTTTAAAATTATGCGTGAATACATTTATCCATTTATGTATACTCAAATACAATAGTTTAAGATATTTACATAATTTTTTTGTTATGATAAAATCCCGCCATCAGCTGATAAAAATTCTTGAAAAGAAGTGAAAAACTATGAACAGCGGCGACACGGCATGGGTATTGGTAAGCGCGGCGTTGGTATTTTTGATGACGCCTGCATTAGCGCTTTTCTACGGCGGAATGGTACGCAGTAAAAATGTTTTGTCTACAATAATGCAGTCAATGTTCATACTGAGTATGGTCAGCGTCGAATTTATATTAATCGGCTACACAATGGTATTTGGCGCTGATATAAACGGCTTTATCGGTGATTTATCAAAAGTCGGACTTACCGGTATCGGCTACCAAATTCTTGACGGCGGAACGATTCCGGAATTGGCATTTGCGGCATTTCAGTGTATGTTCGCGGCGTTGACACCTGCGCTTATAACCGGCGCATTTGCCGAACGTATGAAGTTCAAGGCATTTGCATTGCTGATGTTGCTGTGGGCGATTTTAATTTACAATCCAATGGCGCATTGGGTATGGGGCGGCGGCTTTTTGGCAAAACTCGGCGCGTTGGATTTTGCAGGCGGCTTAGTAATTCACATTTTAAGCGGCGTCAGCGGTTTGACAATTTGCATATTGTTAGGTAAGCGTCGCGGCTACGGTAAATCTGCAATGGTGCCGCATAACATACCGATGACAGTTTTAGGCGCGTCGTTACTTTGGGTCGGCTGGTTTGGATTCAATGCCGGTTCAGCGCTTGGTGCTAATGAACTTGCAACAAATGCTTTTGTCGTGACTCAAGTTGCGGCGGCGGCAGGAGTACTGGGCTGGGTTTTGCCGGAATGGAAACGCGGCGGCAGACCTACATTGTTAGGCGCACTTTCCGGCGGCATTGCAGGACTTGTAGCGATAACTCCTGCGGCAGGTTACGTGACAATTCTGCCTTCTCTTGCAATAGGATTAATCGGCGGCGGCGTTTGTTACTGCGCGGTTGCAATATTAAAAGAGCGGCTCGGTTATGATGATTCGCTTGACGCTTTCGGCATTCACGGCATAGGCGGAATGTGGGGCGCGGTTGCAACGGGGCTTTGGGCGACAACGGCTGTAAATCCTGCAGGCGCGAACGGTTTATTTTACGGCGAAACAGATTTATTTTTCGCGCAGATTATTTCAATCGGCGTTGCAATAACTTTCGCGGTTATCGGCTCTACAATTCTCTACAAAGTTGTCAACGCGATAACTGAACTGCGGGCAGATGAAAGTGAAGAAATTAACGGTCTTGATATTAGTGAACACGGCGAGCGCGGCTACAACGTCGGCTTGTTCACGGGTACGCCGTCTTTCTTCGGTGCGGCGGAAACGGACGCCGTAAAATTTTTTCCTACTGTACACGGTTCACAAGATTGAGGCGGTGAAGTAAATGATTTCAATCGGCGTTGCAATAACTTTCGCGGTTATCGGCTCTACAATTCTCTACAAAGTTGTCAACGCTATAACTGAACTGCGGGCAGATGAAACTGAAGAAATTAACGGTCTTGACATTACCGAACACGGTGAGCGCGGCTACAACGTCGGCTTGTTCACGGGTACGCCGTCTTTCTTCAGTGCGGCGGAAACGGACGCCGTAAAATTTTTTCCTACTGTACACGGTTCACAAGATTGAGGCGGTGAATTAAATGGAAAGAAAGCTTACGAAGATTGACATTATAACACGTCCCGAAAAGTTGGAGGAACTTAAAATCGCTTTAAATGAAATCGGCGTACTTGGTATGACGGTCAGTCAAGTTTATGGGTGCGGTCTTCAGAAAGGCAGGAAAGAAGTTTATCGCGGCAGGGAATATGACGTGAATTTAGTGCCGAAAATTAAACTTGAAACGGTTGTATGTGAAATTCCCGTTGAAAAAGTTTTGGAAGTCGCACAGAAGGTTTTGCGTACAGGTAAATTTGGTGACGGGAAAATTTTTGTTTACGAACTTGCAGACGCCGTACGAATCAGGACGGGGCATCGCGGCGTTGAAGCGATAATGGATATACCGGGCGAAAAGCCGGAATAAATGGAGGCATAAGCAAAATGAAAGATTTACTTTATACGATTAAGGCGAATACGCCGAAAGATGAAATTATCAAACTTCTGCGCGAACATACCGAAATAAAGTTTGTGTCGCTTATGGGCATTGATCTTGCCGGTAATGATACTGATGAAAAAATTCCCGTGAAACTTTTCATAAAGGACATTGACGAATTTTTTGCAGGTACGGCGGTACAGACTGACGGCAGCTCGGTAGTTTTGCCCGGCATTGCCACGCTTAACAATGCAAAGGTTGATATGCCGGTTGATCCCAATGTTAATTGGTTCGTCGATTACAACTTTGAATATTTTGATGACGAAACGAATAAGCCGGTTGGAACGTTGCGCATACCAAGCTTTCTGATTCACGAAGGCAAGCGCGTAGATTCCCGCGCAGTTTTGACGGATACTTTAGCTTATGTCAAGCGTGAACTTTTGGATATTTTCCATTCAAACGATGCGATTGAAGGGCTTGACGTAAACTGTAAAGACATTACCGATATCTGTTTCACGTCGGCAACGGAGCTTGAATTTTGGGTTAAAACGCCGCTTGAGGAAGCCGCTATCGAAGAAATGAGCGCGTCGCAGGTTATGCAGGAGCAGTATTGGGAACGTACTCATGGCGCGGTTAGGTGTGCGCTTGAAAAATGCGTCGTGGAGCTTGATAAGTACGGCTTAAATGTCGAAATGGGGCATAAAGAAGTTGGCGGACTTAAGGCGCAGATTGACGAGTCAGGGCATTTAACGCACGTATGCGAACAGTTGGAAATTGATTGGCGCTTTGCAGATGCGGTACAGGCGGCGGACAATGAAATTTTGGTGCGTACCATAGTTAAAGAAACTTTCCGCGCAGAAGGTCTTGAAGTCAGCTTTAAAGCCAAGCCGATGATCGGTCTTGCAGGTAACGGCGAACATACGCACATTGGGCTTGCCGCTGTCACGTCGGACGGTAAAATACACAATCTTTTTGCCGCGAAAAATCCTGCGGAAGATTTTATGAGTGCGGTAGGTTACGGCGCGATTATGGGATTGCTGAAAAATTACGAAGTCATTAACCCCTTTGTCAGCGCTACAAATGATTCACTTAATCGCCTTAAGCCGGGATTTGAAGCGCCGGTTTGTATCGTGACTTCTCTCGGACATACGCCGAAAATTCCCAGCCGCAACCGTACCATTTTAGCCGGATTGATTCGCGATTTAAAAAATCCTATGGCAACGCGTTTTGAACTTCGCGCTTGTAACCCCTATACAAATACGTACCTTGTGCTTGCCGCTGTTTACTCCGCAATTCTTGACGGGATAAAATTTGCCGTAGGTCGTCCGTCGATAGATCTTCTTACCGAACTTAGCAAGAAGGCGGGGCAGGATAGTCTCTATCTTGAAAAAAATCGTGCTTATCGCAGTGAAGAAGATGTTTTCGAGGATTATACCGCTGAAGAACGTGACGCAATGTTTGGCGCACCTCCCGCTACGGTTTGGGAAAATATGACGGCGTTTGAAAAATATCCTTCAAAAGTCAAAGTCATATCGGCAGGCGGTACACTTCGTCCGCAGATTATAAAATCTTTCAAGGAAGGCGCTTTACTTCGTTGGAGAACTGAATTACTTTCGCGAATTTTGCCGGAAATGAGAAATATTGTTCGCAAAATGCATCGCATTGAAACGGAATTTCGCACGGATCAGGATTCGTATAACTGGAATAAAATTAAGGCAGTTCGTGAATATCTTGCTAAAGATTCGATTGACAAAAAATCTCTCTTTACGCGGCTTACAAATGCGTTGAATGTCGGCGATTTTGAAACGGCGTCGAAGTTGCAGGTTGAAATGTATGACAAGATTGAGGAGCTTAAGCAACTCTACGACGAATACGGCAAGAATATGATTTAATAGAGGGTAGAAAGTAGATTGTAGAGGGTAGAGGGTAGGGGGTAGATTCTACCTCCTACTATCTACTAACTACTCACTACTAACTACTCTCTACTACCTACTTACTACTCACTAATTCCCATCGAGGTGTTGAAAATGTGCAGAATCGGCGCGATAAAAAGTAAAAAGCCGGTGTACCCGTCAATGGCATTGCGTCTAATGTTGCCGCAACAAGAAGGTCACGACAATTCCGGTTTCGCAATGGTTATGCAGGATTTAGCAGGAGTCTTTTCACTGTACAAAGACAAGCCGCTTTTATCAATGGCTTGCACTAAGCAAGGTGCGCGGCTGGTTGAAGATTATATGGCGGCGCAGAATTTTATAAAAATGGCTGAATGGTTGCCGGTACCAAATAAGCAAAAGGGCTTGGACATTCAAGCTATGCCGTACTACATTTTCAGAAATTATGATTATCCCGAACACATTGAGGATAAAGAGCGGCGTGAAACTTTGTTGTTGGATACGCGCCTTGAACTGCGAAAAATTTTAACCGAATCAAAACAAGGTTACATTTATTCTTTTTGGCCCGACGTGTTGACGCTGAAAGAAATAGGAGATCCGCGCGACATTGCAACTTATTTCAGACTTTGGGACGATACCGGAGTATTGCTTTCAAAAAATATCATTGTTCAATGCCGGCAGAATACCAACTATAAAATTGTTCGGTACGCGGCGCATCCGTTTTTCTTGCAAGGTTACACACTCTGCGCGAACGGCGAAAATACTTTTTACACGAAAAATAAAGAGTTCCAAAAAAATCTTCATCGCGGTTATATCGGCTTTGAATCGGATTCGCAAAATTTTTTATACACGTTGCATTACGTCTTGCATGAGCTGAAATGGTCAATTCCCTACTACAAACACGTCATAACGCCGTTGCCTTTTGCCGAAATTGCCGAACGCCCCGATAGAGATATTTTGCTGTCAATTCGTCAATCGCTTGCGCACCTTGAAATTAACGGTCCAAATACGATAATTGCGGGTTTGCCTGATGGCAGAATGATGACTTGCTGTGACTCGAAAAAATTGCGTCCCGTAGTTGTAGGCGGCGACGATACAACGATTGCAATTTCATCTGAAGTCTGCGGTATAAATGAAATTCTGCCGGACAGAAACATGGAGAAGGATATTTATCCAAATGAACGTGAAGTTGTCGTCATAAATAATGATTTGGAAGTGATAAGATGGAAACAGTAAAGACGCAGGATATAGCCGTTAATGATTTAATGTGGAAGATTGACTACAATGCCGAGCGTTGCACAATGTGCGGAAGTTGCGTTGCCTCTTGCACTTTCAAAGCTATCAAAGTCGAAGTGCAACGTAAATCTATCACCTTATCGCAAGCGAATAAGCCGGAGCCTGTTCATCAACAATGCGCAATTCCCGTAATAAAGCAAGTTGCAAGTATTGAAAATGCCTGTCGCGGTTGCGGTATGTGTGAAAGAGTTTGTCCCAACAATGCGATTCGCGCCGTAAGAAATCCCGATAACCGCAGGAATTTATTATCACGCGATAACGGACCGATTAAGCGCGGCGGACGTACGAATTTAAATGCGCAGAGGACACTTGATAAAATCATTGTCGGACGCATTTCGCAGATGACAGACCCTTCTCTTGATTCGCAACGTCATACTTTTGATATTCGCTCGCCTTTAGGCAGAATACTTTCACCTAAGGAATTGCCAATGCAAATTGAAAACGGCAAACTTGTAATGACGAAGAAAACGCCGCCGGTACGTTGGATTTACCCGTTAATTTTTTCCGATATGTCAATCGGCGCACTTTCAACCAGAGCGTGGGAAGCAGTGGCAATGGCAACGGCTTATTTAAATGAACGTTGCGGCTTGCCGGTACGAATGTCAAGCGGTGAAGGCGGTATGCCGGTTAAGCTTATGGAGTCCGATTATTTGAAGTACTTTATAATTCAAATTGCGTCGGGACATTTCGGCTGGAACAGAATCATTAAAGCTATGCCGCGTATGAAAACAGATCCCGCAGGAGTTTTGATAAAAATCGGTCAAGGCGCTAAACCCGGCGACGGAGGTTTACTTCAAGCAGAAAAAGTAGCGCCGCATGTACAGGCAATTCGCGGCGTACCGAAGGCAACTTTATCATCGCCGCCGAATCATCAAGGGCTTTACTCAATCGAAGAATCGGTACAGAAAATGCACTTGTCATTAAATGCGGCGTTTGGTTTTCGCGTACCCGTAGCCATAAAATGCGCGGCGTCGTCAACCTCCGTGTCGGTTTATAATAACCTTCTGCGCGACCCTTACAAAATTTGCGGCGGCTTTTTTATCGACGGCATACAAGGCGGCACAGGTGCGGCTAATGAAATTTCATTGGATCACACCGGACATCCAGTCGTTTCAAAAATTCGTGACTGCTATAATGCGGCGGTTGAACAGGGTGCGCAAGGACAAATTCCGCTGTACGGCGGTGGCGGTATCGGTATGACAGGCAACGCGGCGGCGGACGCTTTTAAAATGATCTGTTTAGGTGCTAACGGCGTTTTTTGCGGCAAGATTTTAATTCAGTTGCTAGGTTGCGTCGGCAATGAACAGGGACGCTGTAACGCTTGCAATACCGGCAAATGTCCTACCGGTATTTGTACCCAAAATCCGCGATTGGTTAAACGTCTTGACATTGATAAAGGCGCTCAAAAAATTGTTGACTATGTACTTGCGTTTGATTCTGAGCTTAGAAAGTTAATGGCGCCGATTGGCAACAGTTCATTGCCCGTAGGACGCAGTGACGCTCTTGTTTCTACCGATAAAGCCATTGCCGACAAGCTCGGCATTCAATACGTTTGCTAAGGAAAAATAATGATTGACATAAAAATTGAAAATGTTACTGAAGATGATGCCGCCGAACTTTTGGAAATTTATTCTTACTATGTAAAAAATACAGCCATATCCTTTGAATGTACCTTGCCTACAGTTGAAGAATTTCGGTTACGCATAAAAAACACGCTAAAAAAATATCCGTATATTTCGGCGAAATGCGACGGCAAAATTGTCGGCTATGCTTATGCCGGAAGTTTCATAGCACGTGAAGCCTACAAATTTTCCGCCGAATTAACAATTTACGTAGACAAAAATTTTCGCAAGTGCGGCATTGGAAAAAAGCTTTATGGTGAACTGCAGGAACGTTTAAAGAAAATGGGTATTACTAATTTTTATGCTTGCATCGGCTATCCTGACATTGAGGACGAATATTTAACTCTGAACAGTGTACAATTTCATAAACATTTGGGCTTTACAATCGCAGGAAAATTTACAGATTGCGGCTTTAAATTTAATCGAAGGTACAGCATGGTTTGGATGGAAAAAATTGTTGCACATTGAGGAAGTGGCAAATATGTTAAAAATTGATACCATAAAAAATAATGAGCGAATGTCCACTCAAGACCTTTTACTGATGATTGAAGACGCGGTTAAAGCCGGTGAAACAGATTTTGAAATTGCGGCAAGCGGGCAACACGATATCGGCGGACCGCTATGGCATCCCGAAGGCAGGACGTTAAAATTTCACGTAACCAATGCGGGACAGCGTGTCGGTTCAATGTGTCTGCCGAATACCGAAATTATTGTTGAGGGTTCGACTTCTGCAGATGTCGGCTGGCTTAATGCAGGCGGAATTATTACGGTTAAAGGCGATGCAGGCGATACGGCGGGGCATTGTTCGGCAGGCGGTAAAATTTATATCGGCGGTCGCGCAGGTACGCGTACCGGCTCGCTTATGAAACACGATCCCCTTTACGAAGAGCCGGAACTTTGGGTTTTGAAAAATGTCGGCAGTTTTTCATTTGAATTTATGGGCGGCGGTCGTGCGGTAATTTGCGGCGTTGACTGCGCGGAATTTTCTTCTGTACTCGGTGAACGCGCTTGCGTCGGCATGGTCGGCGGCATTGTTTATTTTCGCGGCAAAATTTCTGATTATCCCGCCGATATCCTCTGCCTTGACCTTGACGAAGATGACATAGCTTTTTTAAAAGGCGGTATGAATCATTTTCTGAATGCCATTGAAAAATCTGAACTCATTGCGGAGCTTTCAGATTGGCATGAATGGAAAAAACTTCGTCCATTGACTTTTGAAGAGAAGAAGCCGCAGGTTTTGCCGGATCTTGCCGCATTTAGAAAAAAAGATTGGGTTAAAGGCGGCATTTTCAGCGACGTTGCGGTTGATGATTTTTCTGTTTTAAATACGGTGAATCGCGGCATTTACCGCCTGCGCGTGCCAAGTTGGGATAACGCTAAATATTCTGCGCCGTGTCAATTTTTCTGCCCGACAGGTATTCCCACTCAACAGAGATTAGCTTTACTGCGGCAGGGCAAGGTTGACGACGCTTTAAAGCTTGTACTGGATTACACGCCGTTTCCCGGTTCAGTATGCGGCACTCTTTGCCCAAATCCTTGTATGGAAGGTTGTACGCGCAGTTCGATTGACGACGCAATAAAAATCGGTGAACTCGGTTTACAGTCGGCTCACGTAGAAGTTGACGCGCCTAAATTTTCTACCGGCAAGAAAGTCGGTATAATCGGCGGCGGTGTTGCGGGATTGACTGCGGCTTGGCAACTTATTAGACGCGGTCACGCCGTCACGGTTTATGACGAGGCGGCATTTATCGGCGGCAAACTCGCGCAGGTTATTCCGCATTCCCGAATTTCGCAGGAACTTCTTAAAGCTGAATTAAACCGCATTGAAAGTATTGGTGTTAAGTTCGTGACAAATTGCAAGGTTGACGCTGAAAAGTTTGCTGAAATTTGCAACGAAAATGACGCGGTACTTGTATCAACCGGCGGACATAAGGCGCGGTATTTTAACTGGGAAGGCGCGGAAAAATTAACTTTCGGCGTAGATTTTCTTAAAAAAATTAATCGCGGCGAAAAACCGTTTGTCGGTAAAAATATTGTAGTAATAGGCGGCGGCAATTCCGGCATGGACGTTGCTACAAGTGCTTACGAGCAGGGCGCTGAAAATGTTGTGGTTGTCGACGTGGTGAAACCTGCCGCTTTTCCAAAAGAAATTCGACGCCTTGAACAATTTGGCGGCAAAATAATTTATCCATTTATGACAAAAAAAATTACCGACGAAGGAATTTTCGCTGACGACGGCAGATTTATTCCGGCGGATCAAGTTATCGTGTCAATCGGTGAAGAGCCTGTACTTGACTTCCTGCCCAATGACGAATCGATAAAAAAATTTCGCGGCAGTTGGTTGATACCTTCCGCAGACAAAAGAATTATGACGAAAGTTTTTGCGGCAGGTGACGTGATTAAACCAGGCAGATTAACCGACGCGATAGGTGATGCAAGAAAAACGGCATTGATGATAAATCAATTTCTGCGCGGTGAAAAAATTACTCCGCTTGTACCAAAAAAGCTTGTACCGTCTGAAAATCTTTCAAAAAAATTATATGAAAAATGTCACCACTGCGACTTGCCGGATCCAATGCACGAACATTTACGCTGTGTATCCTGCGGTACTTGTCGTGATTGTAAAATGTGCTTAAACTCCTGCCCCGAAAAAGCCATTTCGCGCATTGAACATGATGACGGTACATGGGAATATGTTTCCGACGAATCAAAATGTATCGGTTGCGGAATTTGCGCAGGAGTTTGTCCGTGCGGCGTATGGAATATTCAAGACAATCCCGAAGAAATTAAAATGTACCGTCTATACAAGGTGAGCTGAATCATGGCAAAGATTAACGAAAATTATTTGAAACTGTCAAAGAATTATCTTTTTGCGGAAATTGGCAGGCGCGTTGCAAAATTTCAAGCCGAAAATCCCGACGCAAAAATTATCAGCTTGGGTATAGGCGACGTTACTCAACCTTTGCCGAAAGTCTGCATTGACGCAATGAGTAAAGCCGTTCAAGAAATGGGCAATGTAAAAACTTTTCGCGGCTACGGTCCGGAGCAAGGTTATAAATTTCTGCGCGAAAAAATTTCAGAGTGGAATTACAAGCGTCATGGTTTAGATATTGCGCCTGATGAAATTTTCATAAGCGACGGTTCAAAATGCGATTGCGGCAACATACAAGAAATTTTCAGTCTTGACAGCAAAATTGCTATCGCAGATCCCGTTTATCCCGTTTACCTCGATACAAACGTAATGGCGGGCAGGACGGGTAATTTGAAAGACGACGGACATTTTGAAGGCGTGACGTACTTGCCTTGTACTGCGGAAAATAATTTTTCACCTTCGCCGCCGAAAAATAAAGTAGACTTGATTTATCTTTGCTCGCCTAATAATCCTACCGGCACGACGCTTGATAAAGCCGCATTGAAAATTTGGATTGACTACGCGCAGAAGAATAACTCAATCATTTTGTACGACGCCGCTTATTCCGCGTACATTTCCGACAAAAATATTCCTCGCTCCATTTACGAAGTGGACGGCGCTAAAGACGTTGCGATTGAATTTCGTTCATTTTCAAAAACGGCAGGATTTACAGGTACTCGTTGCGGCTACGTTGTCATTCCCCAAAATTTGTATGGCTTAACTGCAGACGGCGAAAAAATTTTGTTGAAAGATTTATGGCTACGTCGCCAAACTACAAAGTTCAACGGCACGGCTTACATTGTACAACGCGGCGCAGAGGCGATTTATTCGGACGAAGGTCAAGCGGAAATTAAAAATTTAATCGGCTATTATATGACTAATGCTAAAATTATTCGTGACAGCTTAAGTGCGGTCGGCTTGACGGCTTACGGCGGAATTAACGCGCCTTATATTTGGCTTGAAATACCGAAAGGCTTTTCATCTTGGAAATTTTTTGACTACCTTTTAAATAAATTTCACATTGTCGGAACGCCGGGCAACGGTTTCGGTGCTTGCGGTGAAGGTTATCTGCGTTTAACTTCTTTCGGCAACAGGGAAAAAATATTTGAGGCTATGAACAGATTAGGGAAGATTTAATTTCAACGCGGAATTTTTTCTTGCCAAAAATTTTTTTTCGTGTTATCATAATAACGCAATTTAGAAAATAAATGACCATATAAAATCTACGTTGCTACAGGCGCAAACAAAAACCCCCGAGAAATCTTTACGACAGATTCTTGGGGGTTGCGCCTATCAAGACGCCGGATTAGCGTTACCGCTCATCTTTTGCATCGTGCTCTTCGTCGTCATTTTTGCGAATGTCTTTGAGCCAATCAATGATTAACTGCGAAAGAACATTTGCACCGACCATGAGCAATAAAGACCATATAAAATCCACTGTTGCTACCTCCCTCCTGTTACCAGTGTGGGGAGCGGTAACGGTGGATATTTTACATTGTTTCAAAAAATTTTACAACATAAAGGTTGAGATTATGACATACAAAGACGCATTGAAATATTTGGATTGGCTGGCTGTATTCGGCATTAAGGCAGGGCTTGACCGCATAAATCAGCTTGTCGAAAAATTAAATTATCCGCAGAATTTTTATGACACGATACACGTTGCAGGTACGAACGGCAAAGGCTCAACCTGCGCGATGTTGGCAGAAATTTTACAT
>CAJOKY010000031.1 GCA_905235425.1 uncultured Selenomonadaceae bacterium | reverse complement strand
CTGCACGCGCAGAAAATTATTCACCGCGATATTAAGCCTTCAAATATTATGGTTACGCGCGATAACGTCATAAGGCTTATTGATTTCAGCATTTCGCGCATTGAAAAAGAAAATTCACCCACCGATACGGAATTTTTGGGTACGCGCGGTTATGCGCCGCCGGAGCAGTATGGATTCGGACAAACTGACGCACGCAGTGATATCTATTCGCTCGGTGTTACAATTAAGCGGCTTTTAGGCAATGACTACGAAGGCTGGCTTACTCCAATTTTAGATCGTTGTACCGTCTTTGATCCGAGTAACCGCTATCAATCGGCGGAAGACTTGCTGGAAGATTTCGACAGGCGGCGTTGGCAAAATAATTTTACGCAGATGAAAATTTTTGAACCTGCAGAAGAAAATGCCGTTGCGGCTGTTGACGCAGAAGAAGAATTGGACATTTACCAAAAATTTGAACAGTTGCAAAAACATATGGAAGACCTTGACGCCGTTTTGGACAGTTTCTCTAAGACGGATAAAGATTCTCTGCAACAATATCTTTTGGAAAAAGGCATTGAACGAATCATGAAAGATTTTGAAGACGTGGTATATACAGTGACGGAGGAAGATTTTCAAAAATTGACGCCGGAAGAATTGGCAGAGGTTGAGGCGGAATTAAAAAAATTTCACGACGACCACGACGATTACGAAAGAAACTAAAAGCTACCGGCTAATTTACAACTTCTGCCGATAAATCTTGCCCAGAAATTCTTCAGCAAAATCTTCGGGATACCCAACCGCATATTCAATTTCATTAGGCGACACCTTGCGAATATAAATTCCGGCGTTTTCGTCGTCCGTCACATCGTCTTCATCAATGCGGCAGTGAATCATTGAAACCTGTGCGGCAGGCATATTACCTTGCAGAGAACGCGGCGCCGTCGTGTAATAAAGTTCAAATTCGGATTCGTCGGCAAAAGTGAAATAAGTCCACTTGCCGTACTCTACCTGCCGCCCGATTTTTACCGTAAAAGTTTTGCCGTCATTTCCCGCATCACCGAGATAATACGGGAAAATCATTTCGCCGCCGGTATCGACGTTGCTGTTGATAATCTGTATATCTTTGCCGCCCTTCCTGCAACGTATCAATCCAAATGCCACGCCGGTTTTGCCGGTACGTTGTTTATCCAAGTCAAAATCAAACGTCGTTTCATCAGCAGGTTTATTATCGGCAGGCGGTTTATCTTCCATGCCAAGCGGCATATGTATAATAAATTTGCTGTCCGCATTGTCTATGAACTCGTCAAAAAGTTTTTTGACAATTTCCGAACGGCACGAATTACCGGCAAGGAAAATGTGAACGGGATAAATTTCACGCCCTTTGAATGCACTGGTTAGCGATTGGAAAAAGTTCACGACGCCTTCACGGATTCTGTCTTCTATAAGCTTGTCCAACTTCTCCGCATTGATTTTCAAATCGACATTGACTGTGAACGCTTTGCTTTCCTTATCCTTGACGTTGGAAAATAAAGTGACATTCAAAGGCGCTTCAGACAATTTATCGCGCCCTTCCGTATGCTCCCAAATCGGGCGAAGTTTTTCAGCCAATATGCGATTGTTCATGTGCGACGACGCGTCTTTAGTTGTACTGACTAAAGTTTCTGCACCGGCAAAAATTTTACAGCCTGCCGGTAATGCAAACGGAATTTTTTTATCGCGCATAATTTGCAAGTTGTCTTTGTAAACTTCGTACGCCAAAAGTTGTAAAATATTTTCGCCGCCCAATAAAACATCGCCGTTAAAGCCGAATTGCTCGATAACAAAATTGCGCCGACGATTTTCCGGAATATATTCAATGCCGAAATCAAAATCTGTCGTGCCGCCGCCGAAGTCGAAAACGCCGTAAGCAACTTTCTGCCCTATTTCATTAGGTTCAAGCCCGTAGCACTCAAGCGCACTTATTGCATACGCGGCAGGTTCACTCGCGCCTAAGTACACGCGGAAATTTTTTATATACTCTTCGTCGCAAATCAGCGCAGGCGGCAAAGATTTTCTTATCCCGCGTTCAAAACTTTTTCTGATACGCTCGCGAATATCCTTTTTGTAATTGACGGGAAACGACAAAATATAATCCAAATAAATTTGGTGGTGCATATTGTTTATATAAAGTCCGAGATAATACGCGTAAAGTTCAATCGGATCGAAGTCCCCCGCGTCAATATCTTGCGTGTCAAGGTATGGCTTTATCTCTTGAATCGCGCCGCGCAGATCCTTTAGCACGGGATAACTTTGCTCGTCCTTAGCCCACTGCTTTAACTCGCTGAATACCGAATTGTAAACCGAAGAGCCGACGTTATCTTTGAAAATCGCTTCGGCGGCTTGGTGCGAAACAGTTACGTCATTCCACTCGGTGAAAGGTCTTCCAATGCGTGCGCGATACGCCGTCAAAAAATTTTGCAGGTCGCGCAGTTCAATGACGGTCGGGTTTTCAAAATCTTTCATGGTAGGGACTTTTGTATAATCGCCCTGCCCAATTCTAAGCATACGCGCTTCACCGTCGCGACACACTACGATTGTACTTTTCGTGCCGAAATCTATTGCACAAATGCCGTTTTGCCTAACGTCAAGTTGCGGCGGACGCGCTACAAGCATTTCATTTTCCGGCAGTTGAACTTGTACGGTATCTTCCGCCGAATTTTCAAAAAGTTCCCAATGCCCTCTGTTTACGTCAGTCAGTTGCCGTTCTTCGTAGGGCTGAATATTGGCGCGCTTGTGGTCGCAGTCCAAAAGTTCTTTCTTAAGCGATTCAACCGAGCCGGTATATTTTTTTTGCCCACTTATCACGCCGTCAAGCGTCCCGCGTATGTCGAAGTTGTAATCAAAAACTGTTGCCGTGAAATTTCCGCTCAATACGTCGCGCTTAAAACTTTCGCCGTCAAAGATTATATTTTTGTTGGCGTCGAAGGAAACATATTCTTCAATTTTGGCGTAGTCGTCGATAAAACTTTGTAAAAGCTTTTCTTGCTTAGGCTTTAGACCTTCGGGGACAAGTCCGAGCTGTATCCATGTAAAGAAAGCGTCGTGATAACTCATTGCCGCCGCATTTTTCCCGCGCAGTCTGTGAATAGGAACGATTGTAATCACGTCACTATCGCTCCACCAAGATTCACTACCATCGGAACAACGAATATGCGATTGATTAGAACCGTTTATTTCTTCTGTTAAAATCTCAGAGCGACCATGTATATTTCTAGGAAAAAAATTAAAATTGCCGTCGTTCTGCAGATATGGGTTACCTTTTCCATTAAGAAAACTTTTACTAAACTCATTTGAAGTCATCGGTACAAAAGTAAAATTTTCAAAGTTCAATGAATAATTTCTTGTCGGTTGATTCCTTGTATCGAACGCCTGCAAAACTCCTGCCTCAAATTTTGGAAATAGTGCGGCGTTGTTCCTGTCGAACCAGACTTGTTTATTTTTCATCATGACAAAAGTTTTATCGCAAGCAGACGCAATATCATCTTTGAGTGTTGCAAGACGTTTAGCAATTTCGTCGCCTTTAGCAACGGCGGAATCGGTGAAAATGTGGTTGAATTGAGCGCGATTGACGTTGATAGAGTCGCGGCGCGTCGGACGATTAATCGGCAAAGAATTTTTCATTAAATCAACTCCTAATTAACTTGAACAAAGCCGCAATGTTTAAACGCGGCGAATTACTACGAAAAATTTTTACATTGAATCGCGTCCATTGGATGCAACGTCACGTTGCCTCCTAATTAACTTGAACGATAGATTTTCTGATAATGCGGCGGTTATAATCGTTGCGGAAACCGTACAGATGAACGGCAGAAATTTTACCTTGAGCGCGACTGCCGGGCGCCTCGCTGTGAAATTCTGAATCAAAACGGTCGCCTTCATTCACCGGCAAAATGGAATAGCTGACCTGCGTGCGCGACGAATTAACCAACTCCAAAGAATATACAAAGACTTCCCACAAAATTTCGGCGTCGTGTTGCCGCGAACTCATAACGCATTCGCGCAGTACGTCCCAAATTTTTTCAAGTGATTCGGACTGCGCGCCGCCGCAAATAAACGACGTAAAATTATCGCGGGTGAAGACGCCTTGAAGAAGTTGGCGTGCATGTGCGCCGACAGTTTGATAATTTTGAAAAAGTTGCCAGCCGCGAGCGAATCTTTGTTGCAGTTGCTCTTCCAAGTCAGAAATTTTTAATTTGGCGTCGTCAATGTCTTGTTGCAAAGATTGATTGCGTTGCTGTTCGCGCGTGAAAGTTTTTTGCCACTCCGCCAATTTGCTTTGTAAATTCTTTGAACTTAGCTCCGATTGCGACAAAGATTTTTCAAGTTGCGAATTTCTGAACTGCGCATTTTGAAGTTGCTGTTCCAAATCTTTAGCGCGTTGTTGAACTTCGTACAGATTATTTTTAAGGCGGGAATTTTCTTTTTCGAGTCGAGAAAGTTTTTCATCAAGTGCAGGCGATTCATAGGACGGTGTAGCAGGTTCGGAAAAATTTTTTGGCTCGTTGACGATTTGCAAAATTTTTCTTTGTACCGCCGCGTCGTCGAGTAGCCTAAGCAGTTCGTAATTGGTCATAAAATTTACCTCACAGGTTCAAAAATGTAACTATAACTTTTTTTGTCGATGTCTTATTATGAAAAAAATAAAATTCAACATATTTAAGCATAATTCCTTCATTTGGTGCAATTATTTCTTAACTAATCCCCTACCCTCTACAATCTACCCTCTACCCCCTAAAATAAAAAAGGGCTTGAAGTAAATTTTCAAGTCCTAATTTTTTTTATGTAGTGTCCTGTCTGAACACCAAAACCTTTAAACTTTGTGGTATGCTTAGGGTGTTGAGCTATGCATTGTTCGTGTCAGTGCTTTTAACCTTAGCGGGAGTTTGCATTGCGCCGAGTGCATATTCGCAACATTGACCTACCAAATTGTTCATAGAGACGCCTTGCTCCTGCGCGACGGTTGCAAGGCGTTTTACTAATTCAACAGGCAGGCGAAAGGTTTTGTTGACCATTTCTACTTTTTTAACCTTAAACAAAAAAATCTCCTCCTTTCACCTGCATTTTAGAGGAGATTTTTTAAGTATTATACACTGCAATTTTTGAACTTTTAAATTAGTGTAATTATGATTGTAGTTTATTCGCCACTCTGAAAAATTTTTGCGAGGCGTTCGACAATTTTTTCCGCCAAATCTCTTTTGGACATCTTAGGAAAATTTTCAACCGTACCGCCGCGATAAATAAGCGACGCAATATTTGTATCGACGGAAAAGCCCGCGCCTTCCGCCGTTACGTCATTGGCAACTATCATGTCCAAATTTTTTTCATCAAGCTTTTTACGCGCGTATTCAAGCAGATTTTCAGTTTCCGCCGCAAAGCCGATTAATACTTGAGATTTTTTAAGACGCCCCAACTCTTTCAAAATGTCGGGATTTTTCACAAGTTCCAGCGTCAAAGTGTCGGCGTCTTTTTTAATTTTCTGCGCGGAAAAATTTTTAACGCGATAATCAGAAACTGCGGCAGACATTATCACCGCGTCCGCCGTGTCATATTCGCTTAATACGGCAACGCGCATTTCCTCCGCAGATTCAACTTTGACAAACTGCACGCCGTCAATTACCGGCAAATCTTTAGCCGAAATTAAAATAACGTCCGCACCATGACGCCTTGACGCCGCCGCCAATTCAAAGCCCATTTTGCCGCTTGACCTGTTACCGATATATCTCACGGGGTCTATCGGCTCAACCGTACCGCCGGCTGTCACCAAAATTTTTTTGCCGCGCAGATTTAAATTTTTATCGTCGTCAAAAAATTTTTCAATGTACGCGCAGATTTCGGCAGGTTCGGGAAGGCGTCCCTTGCCTACCGTGCCGCACGCCAATTTTCCGGTGGCAGGTTCAATGATTTTTATGCCGCGTGATTTTAAAATTTTGAGATTATCCTGCGTCGCGGGATTTTCAAGCATGACGGTATTCATAGCAGGTGAAACTATAACCTGCGCGGGAGTGGCAAGAATCGTCGTAGTCAATAAGTCATCGGCGATACCGTGAGCCATTTTAGCCAAAAAATTTGCAGTGGCAGGCGCGATTAAAATCACGTCGGCAAAATTTGCAAGCGATATGTGAGATTCGTCGAAGTTCACCACGTCGGCAAACATTTCAACTGCAACGGGATTTTTTGTAATTTCTTGAAAAGTACGCGGCGAAATAAATTCAGTAGCGTGCCGCGTCATGACAACGCGAACATCAGCGCCGGACTTTTTAAGACGGCTTGCAATTTCAGCAGATTTGTACGCCGCAATGCCGCCGGTTATGCCGAGTACAATTTTTTTACCTTTCAATTCCTACTCTCTACTTTCTACCCTCTACCTTCTACCCTCTACAACCTAATTCTCAGGCTGTGCGTAAGTGATTTTACCTTCGTAAATTTCTTCCATTGCGTTTGTCACAAATTTGTTGGTAGGATTTTCCACGTGGCAAGGCGCCCCCGTCAAAAGCTGGCGTGCGCGTTTCGAGGCAAGCACTACCAAAGTATAACGGCTGGAAATTTTTTTAAGCATGGCGTCGGTAGAAGGGTTTACCATGCTCGGTGTTCCTGTAGTCAAATAAATTATCTCCTTTAATTTAATTTGTCGCAAAATGTTCAAACTCTGCCAAATTTTTTTCAACCTTGCAACGCTCGGCAGTAATTATCGCCTTAATTTTATCAACCGCCGCATCAACAGTATCATTGACAACGACGTATTGATATTTTTTGAACATGGCAATTTCACTTGTCGCGGCATTGATTCGGCGCTGTAAAACCTCCGGCGATTCAGTACCGCGATTTTTAATCCTGTTACAAAGTTCATCAAGTGACGGCGGCATTAAGAAAATATAAACGCCGTCGGGACATTTTTTCATGACGTTAAGCGCACCTTGCACGTCAATTTCTAAAAGCACGTCAACGCCGGAATTTCTTTTCTCCTCAATGATATGTGAAGGCGTACCGTAAAAATTCCCGTAAACTTCGGCGTGTTCCAAAAATTTTTCTTCGTCAAGCCACGTTTTAAATTGCGCAGTCGTAATAAAAAAATATTCTTTGCCGTCGACTTCGCCGGGACGCGGTGCGCGGGTAGTTGCAGAAATTGAGTAAAACATTTGCGGCAATTCGTCAAGCAACTTTTTACAGACAGTGCCTTTACCCGTGCCGCTTGCCCCCGATATTACCGTCAACAAGCCCCTCTTCGTCAAACTTATCACCTTTTTCATTAAGTTCTTTAATCATATTCACGGCATTACGAGTCACACGATCGCCGATTGTGACAGGCATAAGACCGGAAACAATGATAGCACCGTTATCCATAACGATAACTGCGCGGGTACGGCGTCCGTGCGTTGCGTCAATAAAAGTATGCTCTTGCTTAGCATGAGCGACCATGCGCTTTGTCTGCGCCGCATCCGGCGTCATAATTGCAATAATTCTGTCAGCCGAAATGACATTTCCGAAACCTACGTTTACCATTTTAGCCATAAAAATTCACCTTCATTAAATAAAATTACCTTCAAAAACTTTTTCAGCCGCGCCGGTCATAAAAATATGATTATCATCGCGCCAATCAATTTGCAGAGTGCCGCCGTCAAGGATAACTGAAGAATAATTTTTAGTCAAGCCGTTAAGATTTGCGGCAACCGCAGTTGCACAAGCACCGGTACCGCAGGCAAGAGTAATTCCACTGCCGCGCTCCCAAACACGCATACGCAATTTATTTTCACCGATTACTTGAACAAATTCCGCGTTGACGTGCTTGGGAAAAATTTTGTGACACTCAACCTTAGGACCGATTTCAGACAAATTAATTTCGCTTAAATCGTCCACAAAAATTACACAGTGGGGATTTCCCATTGAAACGCATGTCATTTTAAAATTTTTGCCGTCAACTTCGATTGATTCATTAATAACGCGATTGTTGCCGTAACCTGCTACCGGAATTTTAGCCGCGTCCAAAATAGGTTCACCCATATCAACGGTTACAAGATTTCCGCGCAGATTCATTTTCAAAATGCCGGCGCCTGTTTCAACGCTTAAATTAGTTTTATCTCTGCCGTCAAGCAGAAATTTTGTAAAGCAACGAATACCGTTACCGCACATTTCCGCTTCCGAGCCGTCAGCATTAAAAATTCTCATACGCACTTCTGCAACGTCGGAATTTAAAACGTAAATGACGCCGTCAGCGCCAATGCCAAAATGCCTGTCGCAAATACGCGAAATTTTTTCCGGCGAATCAATTTCACCGTCGATGCGGCTGTCGATTATCACAAAGTCATTGCCGCAACCTTGCCATTTCTCAAAATTTTTCAATATGTCATCTCCTTTTGCAAAAGTATAGCCGAAATGTGGTTAGTAGTAAATAGTGAGTAGTGAGTTAGTGAATAGTTAGTAGTCAGTAGTTAGTAGTAAAAATACTGCTCCCTGTTCCCTACTCCCTACTCCCTAAAATATTTATCCCAAATTCGGCAAAATTTCTCCTTCTATAAGTGATAGGATGAATCGATCCTACTTGTTTTTGTCTTGAGTTAATATTAAAATATCGTCAAAAAAAGTGTGTGAAAAATCAAGTTAAGAAAATTCTTGTCTGAAAAAATAAACATAGCCTGCGGCTACGAAGTGAAAGTTGTTAGCGATTATACGTTATCAAGTAGCTGATGAAAGGAGGATAAAAATTTTGATTGATATCAATCTGCAGAAATACATTAACGCAATAGAAGAATGCAAAACGATTAAACTCACGGGAAAAGTTACACAAATTGTAGGATTGGTTATCGAGACGCAGGGACCTACTGTAAGCGTGGGTGAACTTTGTTACATTTATCCGAAAAAAAAGAGCGATCCGCCGATACCTGCAGAGGTAGTCGGTTTTCGTCAAGGCTTTGTAATGTTAATGCCGGTAGGTGAAATGCGCGGCGTAGGTCCCGGCTGTGAAGTCGTTGCCGCGCAGAAAATGTTGCAGGTAAAAGTAAGCGACGAACTTTTAGGCAGAGTGCTTGACGGTTTAGGCAATCCTATGGACGGCTTAGGTCCTTTAATGACGAAAGAAGAATATCCTTTGCAAGCGCCGCCGCCTCCGCCTTTAACACGACCGCGAATCAGCGAATCACTTTATGTAGGAGTACGCGCGATTGACGGCTTGATAACTATGGGCGACGGTCAGCGTATCGGCATTATGGCAGGTTCCGGCGTAGGCAAATCTACCCTTCTTTCAATGATAGCGCGAAACACTGAAGCCGATATCAGCGTTATTGCGTTAATCGGTGAACGCGGGCGCGAGGTACGTGACTTTATCGAACGTGATTTAGGCGAAGAGGGTTTAAAGCGTGCTGTCGTAGTTGTTGCAACGTCCGACCAACCGGCGCTTGTCAGAATCAAGGGTGCTATGACGGCTACCGCTATTGCCGAATATTTCCGTGACAAAGGGCATAAAGTTATTTTTATGATGGATTCGGTTACGCGTTTTGCAATGGCGCAGCGTGAAGTTGGATTGACAATCGGTGAGCCGCCTGCTACAAGAGGCTACACGCCGTCTGTATTCGCATTACTGCCACGCCTTCTTGAACGCGCCGGTACAAGTGACAAGGGATCTATCACCGGCATTTACACAGTATTGGTTGACGGCGATGATATGAATGAACCCATTGCCGATGCCGTACGCTCAATTTTGGACGGACATATTGTTTTAAGCCGCGCCATTGCCGCGCAGAATCATTTTCCCGCCATAGATGTTTTGGCAAGTGTCAGCCGTGTTATGAATGAAGTTGTAAGCAAGGAACATTTGCAAGCCGCGCAAAATATGCGTGCGCTTATGGCGGTTTACAAAGACGCAGAGGACTTGATTCACATTGGCGCTTATGTCAAGGGCTCAAGCAAGCGCATTGACGCCGCGATACAGAAGATTGATGCGATTAACGCCTTTTTATGTCAAGATATTTATGAAGTTGACGAATACGAAGATACAATAAAAAAATTAGTGAACATTTCCGGCAAAGCTACAGTTTAATTAATTAAGAATTAAGAATTAAAAATTTTAAATTTCACGCCTCAACAAGTACAAGAAAAACGGCGCACCCAATGCCGCCATTAAAATTCCGACCGGCAATTCTATCGGCGCAAAAATTATCCGTGCGAAAGTGTCGCTGAAAATTATAACCGCCGCGCCTAAAAATGCCGTTGCAGGAAGTAAAAATCTGTAGTCCGAGCCAATTAAAAGTCTTGCCGTATGCGGAATTATTAAACCGACAAATCCCAATAATCCCGCAACACAGACAGCCGACGCCGCCAAAAGTGCCGCCAATGCCGTTAAAAATGTTCGCGTCAAATGTACGCGCAGACCTAAACCCTTCGCCACTTCGTCGCCAAGTTGCAGTATATTTAAATGCCGCGCAGATAAAATTGTTAAAATCGTGCCGACGATTGTGTAGGGATATAAAAGTTGAACGTGAGTCCATGAACGCGCTGAAAAGCCGCCGACCATCCACATTAACGCGCCGTGAACCTTTTCGCTGTGAAAGATTAAAAGCGCCGAAATTCCCGCGCCTAAAAATGCGCTGACTGCCACTCCGGCTAAAATTATTCGTATTGGTTTAATGCCGTCTTTCCACGCCAAAATGTAAATTAAAATTGCGGCAAGCATCGCGCCGATAAATGCGGCAGGCGTCATCAATGTTCCCGCGTCGTCGTATATCAGCAGTACAAAAATGCCGAAAAGTCCCGCGCCGGAAGATATCCCGATTATGTGCGGGTCTGCCAAAGGATTTTTCATGACAGCTTGAAGTATCGCGCCGGACAATGCTAAATTTATGCCGACCAACATTGCGGCGATTGTTCGCGGCAGGCGTATATTTTCTAAAATTTGGCGTCGTGTTTCGTCCAATGCACTTTCGGCGAAAAAATTTGTAAAAACTTCAACCGCGCTTATTTCTACCGAGCCGTTTGCTAAGCTGAAAAAAAA
This sequence comes from uncultured Selenomonadaceae bacterium, assembly GCA_905235425.1. Taxonomy (GTDB): domain Bacteria; phylum Bacillota; class Negativicutes; order Selenomonadales; family Selenomonadaceae; genus Quinella. The sequence goes on along the minus strand of CAJOKY010000031.1, from coordinate 2,301 downwards.
TCCCGCAACGGCAAGTGCGGAAAATAAAATTATTTTAAAAATTTTCATCAAGATTTTTCCAATGCGGCTAAAAGTTCGTCGTTGCTTACTGCGTAGGTACCGACCTTAGCGACTACTACACCTGCCGCAACGTTGGCAAGGTACGCCGCCTTAGCTGAATCAATGCCGCCTGCCAATGCCAATGTGAACACAGCAATTACCGTGTCACCTGCGCCGGATACATCAAAAACCTCCTGCGCGTGGGCGCGTATATGTGAAACGTTTTCGCCTTGTACCAACGTCAACCCTTCTGCCGAGCGAGTAACTACAAGCCCGTCCAAATTAAATTCGTCGATAACATGCCGCGCAGATTTCTCAACTTCATCATCGGCATTGGAAATTTTTTTCGGCAAAATCGCGTTTAACTCTTTCAAATTCGGCGTGATAAAATTTGCGTCGTGATACTTTGACCAATCGTCGCCTTTCGGATCAACGGTGACGATTTTTTTAGTGCGGCGACACTGCCGAATAATTTTACTGCAAACATCTTCGGTGCAAATGCCCTTGCCATAGTCAGAAATTATCACCGCGTCAACATTTTCAATCTCTTCAAAGACATTGCGCAAAAAAATTTCGGCGTCGTCCCCGTCAATTTCCTTTGTGTCTTCAAAGTCAAGCCGTAGCATTTGCTGATGACCGCTTATGACGCGAATTTTTGTAGTGGTAGGTTTATCTGCGCGGAGAATTTTTGAACCGTCAACGCCGCACTTATTCAACTTTTTTAAGAAAACGTCGCCGTGATTTTCCCTGCCTATCTGTGATATCAGTGAAGTTTTACAGCCCAGTAACGATAAATTATGCGCAACGTTAGCCGCGCCGCCCAATGTCTCCTTAACCTTAGTCACGTGATTTATCGGTACAGGCGCTTCCGGCGAAATGCGCGTTACCTCACCGAAATAATATTTATCCAACATAACGTCGCCGACTACCAAAACTTTACAAGCGCTTATGCCGTTCAATATAAAATTTTTCAGTTCGTTATGCAAAATTTATCCTCCAAAACTTTGTACGAATTTTTTTATTTTATTTTAGAAAAAATTTTTCACATTATAAAGCGATTGTACGGCACAAAAAAATAGCATGCGTAATTCTAACTAGGCGATGTTGAGTAAATCTTTCACGACTTCAGCCGCGATAATCAATCCGGCTACGGAAGGTACAAACGCCGTTGAACCGATCACCTTGCCGGTTAAATCTCCTTTGTCAATACTGCGCGGCACTTCGTCCGAATAAACGCACTTCAAATTTTTTATGCCCAATTCTTTTAATTTTTTACGCATAACTTTTGCGACGGGGTCTGTTGACGTTTTAAAAATGTCGGCAACTTTAAAACGCGTGGGGTCAAGCTTATTTCCCGCCCCCATACTGCTTATGAGCGGAATATTTCTGCGTTGACATTCTGCGGCAAGATTTATTTTCGCGGTTATCGTGTCAATCGCATCAACAACGTAGTCATATCGGCAAATAAAAAAGCTGTCGGCATTTTCGTCCGGCAGATAAAATTTTTGTATGGCGTCAACCTGCGCGGAAGGATTTATATCCAAAATTCTACTGCGCATAATTTCAACTTTCGACTTGCCGATTGTCGAGTTAAGCGCGTGAATTTGGCGATTTATATTTGTCACGTCCACATTGTCTTTGTCGATTAAAATCAAATGACCGATACCAGAGCGCGCCAACGCCTCTGTCGTAAATGAACCGACACCGCCAATGCCGAAAATCGCTACCGTCGCCGAATGTAACTTTGAAAAATTTTCAGCGCCGATAAGCCGTTTTATTCTGTCAAATGCGTCATTGTTCATCATTATTATTCCTCGAACCAAAAATCGAAAACGCGGGAATAACATTATTTCTGTTGCCGCCGCGTCGCGGAATTACGGGGACATCTAAATTAAAGCCGCGTGCTACAGCCGGTGCAGTTTTAGGCGTTTCAATCTTAGGTGACTTCATTGCAAGACTGTCAATAAAATTTGTAGCGATAATCGTAGCCTGAACCGTGCCTTCCAATGAATTATCAGTGACAACGCCGAGAATTAAATTAACGTCTTCATCAGTCCTGCTGTAAATAAATTCCGTCGCTTCGTTCACGTCGTAAAGGCTTAAATTATCGTCGCCGGTAATGTTTATAATAATGCCGCGTGCGCCGTCCAAACTTCTTTCAATGAGCGGGCTTTCAATCGCCTGTTGTACGGCTTTAAGGACGCTTATGTCACTCCTGCCAATACCTAAGAAGGCGTCGCTTGAATCACTTTGCTTGAAAAT